>JBJMJL010000106.1:0-26707 GCA_045806365.1 Gaiellaceae bacterium | reverse complement strand
AGGATCGAGAACTCCTCCCCGCCGAAGCGCGCCGGCACGTCGTAATGCCGCAACTGCGCGCGAAATACCTCCGCGATCCCCTTCAGCACGGCATCGCCCGCGAGGTGGCCGTACGAGTTGTTGATGTCGCGGAGCAGGTCGAGGTCGGCCATGATCAGCGACATCGGGCGCTCGAAGCGCTCGGCGCGGCCGATCTCCTCGGCCAGCGCCGCTGCAAAGTGGCGTGCGTTGAACAGCCCGGTCTTCGGATCGACGCGCGCCTCCGCCTGGAGCGCGGGAACGCTCAGTGAGCGATGGATCAGGAAGAGCGGCGTGAGCGCAAATGGAACGAGCCACGGGTTCGACTCCCAGAAGGCATACACCGCGACGCCCAGCGCCGCGAGCACGAGATCAGTGGCGAGGTACTCCGCGTCGAACAGGCCCGTCTCGCGCAGGCTGAAGCCGCGGGCAAGGCGCAGCATCACGGCCAGCAGCAGATGGTTGACCGCCACGAACACGACGCAGGCCGCGAGCCCGGCGATCGAAAGCCGCAGCGCCCCGTTCCCGATGCCCGTGTGCTCGAGCAGCAGCACGCGCCCGACGAACCACGCGGCCATCGCCGCCAGCAGGTAGTCGAAGATGTTGAACGTCTGCAGGTACCAGCGGTAGCGCATCTTCAGCCACTCGGGGACCATCTGCACCACCGCGACGAGCACGAGCAGTTCCGGCGGCAAGATCAGCGCGGCCGGGATCAGGAAGACGATGTCCGTGTGGTACGCCTGGTCCGCGGGCGTGCGCACGACGAAGAGCCGCGCGGTTGCCGCAGCCGAGCCGAGGATGAGGAAGGCGACCCACTGGTCGGTCGACTGCAAGCGCGGCAGGAACGGAATCGTCACGGCGGCGGCAGCGAGCGCGACGATGCCGAAGTAGATCCGTGCATTTCGCGGAAGCTGCTCAGCGCGGCCGGCATCAGGGTCGCCGACGAGCGAGATATCGGTTGGGACCGCACTCACTGCAGGGGTTTCTCCTTCTCAACGCAGGGCCGCAGGACGGAAGCCCATGTTGGAAAGTAGGGTCGCCCGGCCTCAGGGGCATCCCCCGATCGGGGATCACTCGATCGGTTCCCCCTAAAGGGTGAACCCCGGCGTGTCACCGCGCCTACGGCTCGAGCGTTCCGGCGAGGACGGCTTCGAGCTCGAGGGGGTCGATCGCGCCGCCGTCGACGTCCGCGGTCTCGCCCTCTGCATTGTCCGCCCAGCTCGCGCTCGCGAGGCTCAGAGCGGCCCAAGAGGCGGCCGCTTCGGCCCCCGACGCCCAGGACGCCGATGCCCAGCTCGCGTCGCTCCAGGAGGCCGACGCCCAGCTGGCCGACGACCACGAGGCCGCCGCCCACGAGGCGGAGTTCCAGGACGCCGACGCCCAGCTCGCGTCGCTCTTCGCCTTGGCGGCCCAGCTGGCCGAGTCGAAGACCGGCGCACCGGTCACGGGGTCGGTGACGACGAACACATTGAGCGCCGCGTTCGGGTTCGGCGGGCTCGTGAAGTCCATCGAACGCGCGGCGTTGACCTCGCCCACACCCTCTGACAGGTCGGACGCCCGCGGGAGCGGCTTCGCTCCGAGCATCAGCGCGCCCTTGACCTGGTCCGGAGTGAACTCGGGATGCTTGCCGAGGATGAGCGCCGCGATGCCGCTCACGATCGGCGCCGAGAAGGACGTGCCTGAGAGCTCCATGTAGCCAGGCTCGACGATGTGGTCCGGACGCTCCGCGTACAGCGTCGACGTGACGGGCACCGGGCCGACCATGAATCGGCCGGGGGCCGCGATGTCGGGCTTCGCGAAGCCGTCGAGCGTGTAGCCGTAGGCCGACCACGGCGCGGCGACGTCGTCGTTCGTCGACACGGACCTGCCCGTGTCGCTGGCGCCGACCGTGATCACGAAGGGGTCGCTGCCGGGCGCGAACGGCACGCCGCTCGGCCGATCTGCGTAGCCGTAGTTCCCAGACGCCGCGACGACGACAACGCCGTTGAACCAGAGGCGCTCGACCGCCTTGTCGAGGGGGTCGTACATGAAGCTGTTCGTGACCGACGAGTGCAGCGAGAAGTTTGCGACGCGGATCCCGTACTTCGCCTTGTTCGCGAGGATCCAGTCGGCCGCGGCGATGACGTCGCTCGTCATCGCCATGCCCTTGTCGTCCATGACGTCGATCGAGACGAGCTTCGCGGTCGGCGCGGCGCCGTCCCGGCCCGAGAGCTTGCCGGCGGCGATGCCGGCGACGAACGTGCCATGACCCCGCCCGTCTCCGGGCGAGTTGCCCGACAGCGAGGACAGATTGACGTTCGCGACGATGCGGCCGGCGAACTCGGGACGCGTCGCCTCGATGCCGGAGTCGACGATCGCGATGGTCGCCGCCGGCGCGCTGCTGTACCTGTTCACGCCGGTGACGTACGGCCACTTCTCGTTGCTCTCGGCTGCGATCGCGGCAGACAGCCGGACGCGCGCGTCGAGCGTGACCGCGGTGACGTGCTTGTCGGCGGCGAGTGCCAGCACCTGCGCGCCCGTCAGCTCGACGGCGACGCCGTCGATCGAACGAAGATCCTTCACGTCCTTGTTGGCGACGCCGAGCACGTCGGCGACCGCCTTCGCGGCCTGGTTGCCGGCCTTGCCCTGGACGATGACGTGGAAGTTGCCGGCCGGGCCGGCCTGCGCGGCGGAGAGCAGCGTCGGGGTCACGTACGCGCTCGCGTCCTGGTGCGCGGGGCTCGCGGATGCCGCAACGGGGAGAACGAGGGTGAGGGTGGCGATCACCAACGCCGTGCGCCGCTTGCCGCTGCCCCAGAGTGCGTTCGAGCGCGAGCCGTCGCCGCGCTTGCCGCTGCCCCAGAGCGCGCTCGCGCGCACGCCGTTCCTCGAAACATCAGACCGCATGGTTCTCCTCTCCCTGCCGCAGTTGACCCGGGGCGGAAAGTAGAGCGTCGTCTCGGGCGTGACGTCACCCTTCTGCGGTATCGACCGCAAAAGTTCCCTCGGACGAGGGACGAGCGGCGCTGGGATAGCCTCCCCCGCATCGTGCGCGTGCCCGTTCCGCTCGCCGCCGAGATCGCCCTCGCGCGCGCAGTGGGGGGTTTGTCGCGGCTTGCGCGCACCGGCGGCGGGACGACCGTCCCGGGCAAGCTGCTCTGGAAGCTCGATCCGAGCGCGGTCGACCGCCTCGCCGCGCGCCTACCGCTCGGCTCGGCGCTGATCTCGGCGACGAACGGCAAGACGACGACGGCCGCGATGGCCGCCGAGATCCTGCAGCCGCACGTTCGGCTCGCCCACAACCGGTCCGGCGCAAATCTCGTCTCGGGCATCGCGTCGACGCTGCTCGCTGCGCGTGACGCGGAGCTCGGGTTGTTCGAGGTCGACGAGGCCGCGTTCCCCGACGTGGCTGAGCGCGTGCATCCCCGAGCTGTCTGTCTGGGGAACCTCTTCCGCGACCAGCTCGACCGTTACGGCGAGCTCGAGCAGCTTGCGGCGCGCTGGCGCGGTGCGGTGCGCGCACTCGGGCTGGGTGCTGCGCTCGCCCTCAACGGCGACGACCCGCAGCTCGGGAATCTGGCGGGCGAGCGTCCCGACGCGGTTGTCTTCGGCGTCGACGACCCGGCGGTCGCCCGCCCGGCCTTGCAACACGCCGCCGACTCGAAGTACTGCGTCCGCTGTGGAACGCCGTACGAGTACGCCGCCGCCTACGTCGGGCACCTCGGGGAGTACCGGTGCCCAGCCTGCGGGCACGCCCGACCGCCGCTGGCCGTCGTCGCGCGTGCGATCGAGCTGCGCGGGCTGGACTCCGCTGCGTTCCGGCTGGAGACACCCGCCGGCGCCCGCGACGTGCAGCTGTCCGTCCCCGGCCTCTACAACGTGTACAACGCGCTGGCGGCGGCGGCGCTCGCCGGGCTGCTGGGCGCGTCGTTGGACGAGATCGCGTCCGGACTGCAGCGGTTCAGCGCCGCCTTCGGCCGCTTCGAGCGGATCGTCGTCGGCGACCGGCGGCTGCTGATGCTCCTGATCAAGAATCCCGCCGGCGCCAACGAGGCAGTCCGGACGATCGTCGACGGCGGCGCGCCGACACTCGCCGTCGTCGCACTGAACGACGCGATCGCGGACGGGCGCGACGTGTCGTGGATCTGGGACGTCGACTTCGAGCCGCTGCTCGGACGGCTCGAGCGCCTGATCGCGACGGGCGAGCGCGCCGCCGAGCTCGCCCTGCGCTTCAAGTACGCGGGGTTGGACGCGGACGCGATCGAGGTCGTCCCCGCGCTCGAGCGCGCACTCGACCGCGGCCTCGAGCTCACGCCGGAGGGCGCGGAGCTCGTCGTCCTCCCCACCTACACCGCGATGCTCGCGCTGCGGAAGATCGTCGCGGCGCGCGGCTTCGTGCGGCCGTACTGGGAGCGGGCCGCATGAGCTGTCGCTTGCGAGTCCGTCTACGCGGCCGACCGACAACGCTGGGAGGGAGCACGACGAGATGAAGATCGTGGTCGGCCACCTCTATCCGGACTACCTCAACATCTACGCGGACCGTGGCAACATCGCGGTGCTGGCGCGTCGCGCTGCCTGGCGCGGGCACGAGCTCGAGGTTCGCACCATCTCCGTCGGCGACGACGTCGTCCCCGGCGAGCACGACCTGCTGTACGTCGGCGGCGGACAGGATCGTGAGCAGGCCCTCATTGCCGAAGACCTGGCGGCGAAGGCCGGCGGGGTGCGTGCAGCGGTGGACGGCGGGGCAGCGCTGCTGGCGGTCTGCGGCGGCTACCAGCTGCTCGGCCGCGGGTACCGCGACTTCCACGGTGCCGACCTGCCGGGCATCGGCCTCTTCCCGCTGGAAACGATCGCCGGCGACTCGCGCATGATCGGCGACGTCCTGCTCGAGTGCGAGCTCGATCCCGGCGTCGGGCGAACGCTCGCCGGCTTCGAGAACCACGCCGGGCGGACGAAGCTCGATGCGGAAGCCGAGCCGCTCGGTCGCGTCGTCGCCGGCTTCGGCAACGACGGCCAGAGCGGCTGGGAAGGCTGCCGAGTCGGGCGGGCTGTCGGCACCTATCTGCACGGTCCGCTGCTGCCGCGGAATCCTTGGTTCGCGGACTGGATGCTCGCACAAGCGCTCGCGCATCGACTCGGTGAGGCGCCCGTGCTCGAGCCGTTGTCGGACGAGCTGGAGCGGCAGGCGCACGCCGTCTCCGCGCGGCGCGCGCAGAGCAGAGGCGGTCGGCGCTAGCCGGACAGCACGAGGCGTCGCCGGAAGCAGACGAAGCACAGGGCGAAGAGAACGGCTTCGAATGCTCCGCGGATCAGTCCTGCTGCGAGCGACCGCTCGAGCAACGCGGTCGCCACGGTCATTGCGAGCACTGCGACAGCGCCGATCAGCGTCGGATGCGCAAGCCGGCCGAGGTCGGCGCGGAGGCCACGGACATGTCCGCTGCCTGACACCCGCAGGGAGCCGGCGCGTGCGTACGCGACCGCGGCCAGGCCGAGCGGCAGCGCCGCCGCCGCCGCGCAGACGACGGCGAGCAGCGACCACCACGCCGGCACGTCGCCCCAGAAATTGAAGGCATAGACGGCCGCACCGGCAGCCGTGATCGCTCCTGCGGCCAGGGCTACAGCGATGCGCGGCCGCACCACGCCGACGTCCTCCGGGCCGCGAAACCGGACCGCGCGCAACGCCGCGAGGCCACCGGCAGCGAACGCGACCTGGGCGCCGACGATCATCGCGAGCGTCGCGGGCGCGACGAGGAGGATAGAGCGCCCGCCCGCGATGTCGGGGACGGTCGGTAGCGCAGCCTGTGGGATTCCGACGCAGAAGGCCACCAGTGCAAGCGCGCCGAACGTTCCCCATGCCGTGCGACGCGCGGAGTCGCTCGCGAGCTCGTCCGCAAATTGCGCGGCGAGCTGACGGGGATCGCCGAGCTGCGCGTCCGGATCGCACACGAGGTGATCTTCGAGCTCCGACAGGATGCGCTCGCGCGCACGCCCATGGATTCCGACGGCGTTCAGCTCACGGCGGAGCTCTTCGATCACGGCAGCACTCCCTCGACGACGCGCGAGAACGTCAGCCACTCACGCCGACTCGACTCGAGCTCGCGCCGGCCGGGCGGCGTCAGCCGGTAGATGCGGCGGCGCCGGCCCTCCACCCTCGTCCACGCGCTGCGGAGCAACCCACGCCGCTCGAGCCGGTGCAGCGCCGGGTACACCGTCCCCTCGGGCAGGTCGAGCTCGCCTCCACTCCGCAGCTTCAGCTCCTCGATCACCGCATAGCCGTGCAGCGGCTCGCCGGCGAGCACCGACAAGATCATCGGATCCAGGAAACCCTTCAGCGTCTGACTCATACCTAGGAATACTAGGCTATTGTCACGGAGCCCACAAGGCACCCAGATAGACCGCGGGGTCCCCGGGCTGCCAGCGGCGGAGGAAGCGCTGGATCGGCGGATGCAGCACGATTCCGTCCAGGTCCTGGACGCCGAAGAGGCGATGGCCGCGCACGGCTGCGTCCTGCGAGGTGACTGCCTCGAGCGACCGCGCGCCGAGATCGCCGGCGAAGATGATGTGCACGACGTGCTTCGAGGCGAAGCTGCGCGCGGGCGCGATCGAGTCGACGAGCGCGACCGGCCCTTCGACCGGAAGCTGTTCGTCGATGCCGATCTCCTCGGCGAGCTCGCGACGGAGCGCGTCGACGAGGCTCTCGCCCGAGTTGACGCCGCCGCCCGGCAGCAGCCAGTACTCCTTTCCCGGCTTCTCGTGCCGGCACAGTAGGACGCGGCCTTTCCAGCGCAGCAGGGCGGATACGCGGATCCGCGGCTCGAGCGCCATCACGTCCCGGACGACCCGTGGCCGCGTACGCCGCGCTCTGTCGCCGGCAGCTCCTCCGTCTCCACGAGCTCGAGCTCGGGGAGCTGGAGCACGACGAGCTGCGCGATGCGCATGCCGTGCTCGACGACGAAAGGCTGCGAGGGGTCGGTGTTGATCAGGATCACCTTCAGCTCGCCGCGGTAGCCGGAGTCGATCAGCCCGGGCGAGTTGACGATCGAGATCCCGTGCCGGTCGGCGAGACCCGAGCGTGGCTGCACGAACCCAGCGTGGCCTGCGGGGATGGCGACGGCGAGACCCGTCCCGACGACTGCGCGCTCCCCGGGGCGCAGCTCGACGCGCTCGCAGGCGGCGAGGTCGAGGCCGGCGTCGCCCTGGTAGGCCCGTTTCGGGACGACCGCGTCGTTGCGCAGCCGCTGGATTGCGAGCTCGATCACGCGACGAGGTAGCGGGCGAATTTCCGCAGCTCGCGCCGCGGCAGCCGGGCGCGCACGAAGACTCCGTCGGCCCGGTCGTCGCGCTCCTCGATCGGCGCGCCGAGCGCGTAGAGCTCGGCGAGCTTGCCGCCGTCCTCGTACGGCAGAAACAGGTGGACCGCCTCGAAGCGATCGGCGAAGCGCTCGGCGATCCGCTCGCGCAATGCGTCCAGCCCTGCACCCGTCAGCGCGGACACCTGCAGCGCATCGGGATAGAGATTTGCGAGGCGGCGCCGCCGTGGCGTGTCGAGCGCGTCGATCTTGTTGATCACGACCTCGAGCGGCAGGTCCTGCGCGCCGATCTCGCGCAGCACCGACGCGACCGCGCGGCTCTGCTCGCCGATCCGCTCGTCTTCTGCGGACCCGTCCACTACGTGCAGGACGAGATCGGCGACGAGCGTCTCCTCGAGCGTTGCCGCGAAGCCTTCGACGAGCTGCGTCGGCAGCCGGCGGATGAAGCCGACCGTGTCGGTCACGAGGTACTTGCGCCCATCGTGCTCGAACGCGCGCGTCGTCGGATCGAGAGTCTCGAACAGGCGGTCGTTGACCGACACTTCGGCGTCGGTCAGCGCGTTGAGCAGCGTCGACTTGCCGACGTTCGTGTAGCCGGCCAGCGCGACCGTCGGGGCCTCGGCGCGACGCCGTTCCTTGCGGCGGACGTCACGCTGCTTGCTCAGGTCCTTCAGCTTGCGACGCAGCAGCGTGATGCGCCGCCGGGCAATTCGCCGGTCGGTCTCGAGCTGCGACTCGCCCGGGCCGCGCGTTCCCACGCCGCCTCCGAGGCGCTCGAGGTGCTGCCACATCCCGCGCATGCGCGGCAGGTTGTACTCGAGTTGCGCCAGCTCGACCTGGAGCTTGCCCTCGGCGCTGACGGCGTGCTGCGCGAAGATGTCGAGGATCAGCTGCGTGCGGTCGACGACCCGGGCCTGGAGCGTGTCCTCGAGCGTCCGCTGCTGCGCCGGCTCGAGCTCGTCGTCCACAAGGAGTACCTCTGCGCCCGAGTCGCGGTACGTCCGCTTGAGCTCCTCGAGTTTCCCTTTGCCGAGGTAGGTGCGCCGCTCGGGGCGCGGGCGGTGCTGGACGAGCACGCCGACAGGCTCGACGAGCGCGGTGCGCGCGAGCTCCCGCAGCTCGGCCAGCTCGTCCTGCGAATCGACTCCCTGAGCCAGCACGGCGGCGATGAACCCACGCTCCAGCGCGGGGTCCGGCTGGCGTTGGATCACGCCTGCAATTATGCCCCGCGATGCAGCTCTCGCCCGCGCTCGCCGCGACAGGCACGTATCCCTTCGTCAAGCTCGAGCAGGCGAAGCGGCAGCTGGCCGCCGACGGCGTCGACCTGATCGACTTCGGCAAGGGCGATCCGCGCGAGCCCACCGACCCGATGATCCGGCGCGCGCTCGCCGACAGCCTCACCGAGATCTCGACCTACCCGCTCGCCGAAGGACTCCCCGAGCTGCGCGCCGCGATCGCGGCGTGGTGCGCGCGCCGCTTCGGCGTCGAGCTCGATCCGCACACCGAGATCGTGCCCACGTACGGGTCGAAGGAGGCGATCTTCCTGCTCGCGCAGGTCGTCGTCGACCGCGACGGTGACAAGCCGCTCGTCGTCACGACGCAGCCCGGGTACCCCGTGCCGGATCGCGGCGCGACGTTCGCGGGTGCGGAGGTGCAGCAGCTGCCGCTGCTCGAGGCGAACGGCTTCCTGCCGGATCTCGACGCGGTGCCCGACGACACCTGGGCGCGCGCGGCCATCGTCTGGCTGAACTACCCGAACAATCCGACCGGCGCGGTGGCGCCGCTCGAGCTCCTGCTGCGCGCGGCGGGCCTCTCGCAGGAGCACGACTTCCTGCTCGCCTGTGACGAGGCGTACTCCGAGCTCTGGTTCGACAATCCTCCCCACTCCGCGCTCGAGGCACGCGCGCACGGCAACGTCGTCGTGTTCAACACGCTCAGCAAGCGCTCGTCGATGACCGGCTACCGCTCGGGGTTCGTCGCCGCGGACGCCGACGTGATCGCGGCGCTGAAGCAGTACCGGCCTTCGGTGGGCACGGCGCCCCAGGAGTTCGTCCAGCGCGCGTCGATCGTCGCGTGGGACGACGAGGCGCACGTCGGCCGGACGCGCGACGCCTATCGGCGCAAGCGCGAGGCCCTACTGCCGACGCTGGAGCGGAAACGCCTGCGCGTCGCCGGCGGCCGCGCCGCGACGATGTTCCTCTGGCTCGAGGCGCCGTCGGACGACTTCGCCGAGCGGCTGCTGGAGCACGGGATCATCGTCTCGCCCGGAACGTTCTTCGGTCCGGCAGGCGAGGGGTACGTCAGGCTTGCGCTCGTGCCGACGCTCGAGGAGTGCGAGCGAGCGGCGCGGATTCTCGAGGACGCGCTTTGAACGTCGAGAAGATGATCGCCGCTCTCGACCGCGGCGAGGTCCGCGTCGCGGAGCCGGTCGACGGCGAGTGGCGCGTGAACGAGGAAGCCCAGGAGGCGATTCTCGAATACTTCCGGCAGCGTCGGATGGAGCCTCAGGAAGTCGGGCCGTTCGAGTACCACGACAAGATTCCGCTGAAGCGCAACTACGAGAAGCTCGGCGTGCGCGTCGTCCCGCCGGCGGTCGCGCGCTACGGCTCGTACCTCTCGCCGGGTGTGGTGATGATGCCGAGCTACGTGAACATCGGCGCATGGGTCGGCCCGCGGACGATGGTCGACACATGGGCGACGGTCGGCTCCGGTGCGCAGATCGGCGCCGACGTGCACCTCGCCGGCGGCGTCGGGATCGGCGGCGTGCTGGAGCCGCCGGGTGCGCGTCCGGTGATCGTCGAGGACGGCGCGTTCATCGGCTCGCGCTGCATCCTCACCGAAGGGGTGCGCATCGGCGCCGGCGCTGTGCTCGGGCCGAACGTGTCACTCACTGCATCTGTGCCGATCATCGACGTGACGGGCAGCGAGCCCGTCGAGCACCGCGGCTCGGTGCCGCCGCGCGCGATCGTCGTGCCGGGCACGCGTCCGAAGGACTTCCCGGCGGGGAGGTACCACCTCGCGTGCGCGCTGATCATCGGCTGGCGGGACGCGTCGACCGACCTCAAGGTCAGCCTGAACCAGGCGCTACGCGAGCTCGACGACGGGGCCGGTTAGCCGCGCCTCGCCGTTCTCGTCGAGCTCGACGAGGAGGTCGCCGCCCGGCAAGTGCACGTTCACCGGGCTCTCGCACCAGCCGTTCGCGATCGCGGCCGCCGCGGCTGCGACGGAGCTCGTTCCCGACGACAGCGTCTCCCCCGCTCCGCGCTCCCACACGCCGACGGTGATGTCGTGACGGCCGTCGACGCGCACGAGCTGGACGTTCGTGCGGTCGGGAAAGCGTGGATGCCGCTCGAGCAGCGGGCCGAGCCGGCGCGCCTCACCGGGATCGCCGCGCACGACCGCATGCGGATTGCCGACGGAGACGCGTGTGAGCTCGACGTCGTCTCCGTCGACGTCGACCGTCTCGGTGTCCCTCACGTCGACGCGGCCTGCTCGCAGGGTGACGAGGTCGCCGATCACCGTCGCGCTGACCTCGCGTTCCCCGACGCGCAACGTGACGTACGACTCGCGCGTCTTGCGCGCAAGCCAGGCCGCGGCGATGCGCGCGCCGTTGCCGGACATCTCGGCGATCGAGCCGTCCGGGTTCCAGACTCTCACTTCGTGATCCGACAGCACCTCGAGGACGCCGTCGGACTCGCCCGCGCACAGCTCGCGCACGCGCTCGGGCGTCAGCTCAGCCTGCTCGGCCAGCAGATAGACGTTGCCGACTGCGTCCCATTTGGACAATTTCATCCGCGATCTCGCCCGGCGGGCGATCCGCGTTGACGCTAACAAGGCCCGGAATGCGTCGCATCCACTTGCGCTGGTACGCCGCGTAGCGGCGGGTGCGCATGACGAGCGCTTCGAGCGCCTGCTCGCGCGGGAGCTCTCCGAGCTCGCGCAGGCCGAGCGCGTGGATCGCCGTTGCCGACACGTCGCCGCCGAGCGCCTGACGCGCTTCCTCGAGCACGCCCGCCTCGAACATCGCCTGCGCGCGCTGCGCGATTCGCTCAGCCAGAACGTCGCGTGGCACGTCGAGGCCGAAGATCGTGGTCGGGTGGCGCATGTCCCTCGTCCACAGCCGTGCGGTCTGCGGCTGCAGCGACGAGCCGAGCTCCGTCAGCTCGAGCGCACGGACCACACGGCGGCGGTCGTTCGGATGCAAGCGCGCCGCGGCCTCGGGATCGCGGTCGACGAGAACGGCATGCGCGCGCTCGGCTCCGAGGCGGTCGTAGAGCCGCTCCCAGCGGGCGCGCAGCTCGGACGACGGCGCCGGCGGGAGCTCGAGGTCGACCAGCGCGGCGCGCAGGTACAGGCCCGTCCCGCCGGCGACGACGGGCGTGCGGCCCTGCTCGAGAAGCGCATCGATCTCTGCATGCGCGAGCTGCGCATACTCGGCGACCGAGCCCTCGTGCGACAGCGGCCACATCGCGACGAGACGCGTCGGCCGCTGGGGCTGAGCCGTGAGGATCGGCAGGCCGCGGTAAGCCTGCATCGAGTCGGCCGAGACGACCTCGCCGCCCAGCCGGTCCGCCACCGCCTCTGCGACGGCCGTCTTGCCCGAGGCCGTCGGGCCGAAGATGGCGAGAACCGCGCTACGAGACGGCAAGCTTGAAGTCGGCCTCGCGCGGAACCCAGTCGCCGACGAAGTCGGCCGCATGCTCAGGGTGCTCGCGGAACCAGCCGACGGCGCGCGGCAGCCCCTCGTCCAGCGGGACTCGCGGCTGCCAGCCGAGCAGGTCACGGGCCTTGCGGATGTCCGCGACGTAGTGTGTCACCTCTCCGAGCAGCGACGGCGTGAACGCGATCTGCGGCTCGATCTCCAGCTCTGCCGCGATCAGCTCTGCCGCGCGGACGAGGGTGTTCCCCTGGCCGTAGGCAAGGTTGATCGTCTCGTTCACGACGGAGTCGGTCCCGAGCGCCTCGATCCCGCGCGTGAGCCCGTCGACGCAATCGTCGATGTACGTGAAGTCGAGCGTCTTCTCGCCACCGCCGTAGATGGTGATCGGCTCCTCGCGCAGCAGCCGGTGGATGAAGAGCGGGATCACCCGCACCATGCGCGACAGGTCGTTGTCGAAACGTCCGTAGACATTCGAGAAGCGGAAGACGAGGTACTTGAGGCCGTAGCAGCGGGCGTATGCGTAGATCAGCGCCTCGGACGCGATCTTCGACGCCGAGTACGGGCTCTCGGTGAACGCGAAGTCGGCCGCTGCCTCGCCGTACTCCTCGAAGCGGTGGACGTCGCCGTAGACCTCCCGCGTCGAAGAGAACACGAGCGGCAGCTCGTTCGCGCGGCAGTACTCGAGAACGTTGAAGGTCATGATCGCGTTCTCCAGCGCGCGGCGTGGCTCGCGCACGAGCTCGTGCACCTTCGCGTGCGCCGCGAGGTGGACGACGAGGTCGGCCCGCGGATAGTCGTCGCCCAGGCCGCCCGGGAAGGTCAGGTCCTGCAGCAGGTAGCGGAAGTCGTCCGTCCACGCGTTCAGCCGCTTGTCGACGCCGAAGACCTCATGGCCGTCCTGCTGCAGCCGAACCGCGAGATTCGTACCGATCTGGCCGCTCGAGCCCGTGACGATGATGCGCACTAGTGGTCCTTCCGGTTCCGTCGCCGGATGTCTCGGTCGTCAGCACCAAGGGAGACCAGGACGCAGGGAGGGCTCGGGCTTGACCGCCCGAGCCCGACCGAGGACGACGTATCGCGCCGTGTGCTGGCGGACGACGCGGCGGTGGACGGGGCCGGGAGGGCCATTAGGCTGCCACCGGGACGGCCTGCACGCCGCGCAGGGTCGTCGACGTCGCGTTCTCGATCCGCACGTCGACCAGCTCGCCGGCGGACGCGGTGCCGGTGAAGTTCACGGTCGTGTTGCGCCGCGTGCGGCCGCGAAGCAGCGACGGGTCGGTCCGGCTCGCGCCTTCGACGAGCACCTCCTCGACCCCGCCGACGCGCTCGGCGTTCCGCACCGCGGCGACGCGCTGCACGACCTCGACCAGCCGCTCGATGCGGTCGCGCTTGAGCTCCTCCGGGACCTGGTCGTCCATGGCGGCGGCTTCGGTGCCCGCGCGCGGCGAGTACACGAACGTGAAGGCGCCGTCGAAGCCCACCTCCTCCACAGCCTCGAGCGTCTCGCCGAAGTCGGCGTCCGTCTCGCCTGGGAAGCCCACGATCAGGTCGGTGGTCAGCGCGAGGTCGGGGATCGCCTCGCGCAGCTCGGCGACGAGCCGCACGTAGCGTTCGCGGCTGTAGGTGCGGCGCATCGCCTTGAGGATGCGCGACGAGCCGGACTGCAACGGCAGATGCGCGTGCTCGCACACGGCCGCGCACTCCGCCATGGCCTCGATCACAGGCCGGCGGAAGTCCTTTGGATGCGGGCTCGTGAAGCGGACCCGCTCGATCCCCTCGACGGCGTCGCAAGCGCGCAGGAGCTCGCCGAACTCGGTGTGCAGCTCGGGTGCGAGATCGCGTCCCCAGGAGTTCACGTTCTGGCCGAGTAGCGTGACCTCTCGTACCCCTTCGCGCGCGAGTCCCGTCACCTCTGCGATCACGTCGCCGGGACGGCGGCTGACCTCGCGGCCGCGCACCGCGGGAACGATGCAGTACGCGCACTTCGAGTTGCAGCCCATTGAGATCTGCACCCACGCCTGGTACGCGCGCTCGCGGTGCGTCGGCAGTTCGCCGGCGAAGCTGCGGTCGTCGAGCCCGAAGCGTGCGCGCGCAACGCCGAAACCACCGTTGCCGAGCCATTCGCCGAGGTGCGGGATCGACCCGGGCCCGAAGGCGACGTCGACGCATGGATACAGCTCGAACAGCCGCTCGCGTTGCGCCTCCGCATAGCACCCGCCGACCGCGATCACCTTGTCGGGCTCGCGCTGCTTCAGCGCCGCCGCCTGCGCGAGGTGCGCTGCGAACTTCGTGTCGGGCTTCTCACGGATCGTGCACGTGTTGAAGACGAGCACGTCGGCGTCGCCCTGCGTCGGTGCCTCGCCGAGGCCGAGCTCCTCCAGCATGCCCTTGATCCGCTCGCTGTCATGAGCGTTCATCTGGCAGCCGAACGTGGTGACGTGGTACCGCCGCACGGGCCAGAATGGTACCGGTGGTCATTCCCGACTCCACCGCCCTCTGGCTCTTCAGCCTCGCCGCCATCGCGTTGCTGCTGATCCCTGGGCCGGCCGTGCTCTATGTCATCGTCCAGAGCGCGGAGCAGGGAAGGCGCGTCGGGCTGGCGTCGGTTGCGGGACTCCACCTGGGGACGCTGGTACACGTCGCTGCGGCAACGGTCGGACTGTCGGCGTTGATCGTCGCGTCGGCGGTCGCGTTCAGCGTCGTCAAATACGCCGGTGCCGCCTATCTCGTCTACCTCGGAGTGCGAAAGCTGCTCGAGCGCGACGATCCGGTGGGCCGCGGGCGCGGGCGCGAGTCCCTGCGTCGTGCATTCGCGCGCGGCGCGGTCGTCAACGTCCTCAACCCGAAGACGGCGCTCTTCTTTCTTGCGTTCCTGCCGCAGTTCATCGACGCCGACCGCGGCGGGGTCTGGTCGCAGGCGCTCGTCCTCGGGCTCGTCTTCGTGACTCTCGGCCTGGTCAGCGACTCGCTGTACGCGCTCGCGGCGGGGTCGGTCGGCTCGCTGCTACGACGCCGCCGCCGGGGGCTGCGTTACGGCTCCGGGGTCGTGTACGTCGGGCTTGGCGCCGTCGCCGCCTTCGCGAAGCGAAGCTAGTTTCTCGCCGTTCGTCACGTTCCGCGCGACGTCGATCGCGCGGCTCTCGCGGATGACGGTCACCTTCACCTGGCCGGGGTACTCCAGCTGGTCCTCGATCTCCCGCGCGATCTCGTGGGAGAGCAGGACGGCGCCGTCGTCGTCGATCTCCGTCGGCTTGACGATCACGCGGATCTCGCGGCCGGCCTGCAGGGCGTAGACCTTCTCGACGCCGGGTTTCTGCGCCGCGAGCTCTTCCAGCGAGGCGAGCCGCTTGATGTAGTGCTCGAGGCTCTCACCGCGCGCACCCGGCCGGGACGCCGAGATGGCGTCGGCGGCGATCAGCAGGACGGCCTCGACGGTCTGCGGCTCGACCTCGTAGTGGTGCGCCTCGATCGCGTGCACGACGTGCTGCGACTCGCCGTAGCGGCGTGCGAGCTGGGCCGAGAGCGACGCGTGCGAACCCTCGACCTCGTGCGTCATCGCCTTCCCGAGGTCGTGTAGCAGCGCGGAGCGCTTCGTCACCTTGACGCTCGCGCCGACCTCGGACGCCATGATCCCGGCGAGGTGGACGACCTCGAGCGTGTGCTTGAGGACGTTCTGCCCGTAGCTCGTGCGGTAGCGGAGCCGGCCGAGGATCTTGACGAGCTCGTCGTGGAACTCGCCGCAGTTCGCCTCGAACACCGCCTGCTCGCCCGCCTGGGCGATGTGGTCTTCGATCTCGGCCTTCGACTGGTAATACGTGTCTTCGATCCGCGCCGGGTGGATGCGCCCGTCCTCGATCAGCTTCGAGAGCGTGAGCTTCGCCACCTCGCGGCGGATGCCGTCGAATGACGACAGCACGACGGCTTGCGGCGTGTCGTCGATGATGAAGTCGACGCCCGTCAGGTGCTCGAGCGCGCGGATGTTGCGCCCCTCGCGGCCGATGATGCGGCCCTTCATGTCGTCCGAGGGCAGCTCGATGACCGAGACCGTGGTCTCGGCTGCGTGGCTCGCGGCGACACGCTGCAGCGCATCGGCGACGAGGTTGCGCGCGCGCCGCTTCGCTTCCGTTCGTGCCTCCTCTTCGAGCTGGCGCACCCGTCGCGCGAGCTCGTGGCGGACGAGATCCTCGGATCGCTCGAGCAGCGTCACCTTTGCCTCGTTCACCGTCATCCCCGAGATGCGCTCGAGCTCGGCGAGCTGCTGCTCCCGCGCCTCCTTCTGCTCCTCCTGCAGCTGGCGCAGGTGCGTCTCGCGGTCGGACAGGCCCTGCTCGCGACGGGCCAACTCCGTGAGCTTGGCGTCGATGTCCTCCTCCTTCGCGAGGACGCGCTCCTCGACCTTCACGATCCGCGCGCGGTGCTCGGCGACTTCCTGGTCGATCTCGGCGCGGAGCTTCACGGCCTCCTCGCGTGCGCCGATCTGCGCCTCCCGACTGAGGGTCTCGGCCTCGCGCCGAGCCTCGTCGAGGATGCGCTTCCGCTGCTGCGCGGCCGCGCCGAGCCGTGACTTGCCGAGGACGCCGATCGCGACCGCAACTCCTAGCCCGCCGACGATGAGTCCGATCAGTATCCCGATTACGACCTGCATGACAGCTCCTGGGTCGGTTGGCCGCGGCACTACCGCGGTGCCTTCCCCGGCGGTCGGCCGGCATGGACGTCCCGGTATCGGGTGGAGCGAGCCGCCAGCGCGGCTCGTGAAGCGGTTGGCTAGGTGGCCGCTGTCAGGAGCCTTTCGATGTCGCGCTGGTCGGAGGTGGTGATCATGAGTTTCAGGATTTCGATCGGGATATGGAAAACGTCGCTATGCAGGCAAATCGTCGGATGAGGCAACGTCATCCTATCGGCGCTCAGGCGTCCTGTCCAAAAGCGGCTCCCAGCGCCGTCTCGACGGCCTCCTCGCCGAAGCCGCGGGCCGCGAGGTACCTGGCCGTGCGCGGGCCCTGTCCGCGCCGCTGAACGAGCCCCAACGCACGCTCCGCCTCCGGCTCGAGGGCGGTGACGGCCTGGTCGGCGACCTCCGGGTCGAAGCCTCCCCGGGCGAGCCGATGCCGGATCGCCTCGTCGCCGTAGCCGCGGGCGGCCAGGGCGTGGGCGCGTGCCCCGCAGACGCGCGTGTCGTCGACGAGGCCGGCCCGCTCGAGCGTCGCGAGCGACTCGGCGGCCGCCGCCGGCGCCACGGACGCGCGCTCGAGCCGTGCTGCGAGATCCCGTCTGGAGAGGTCGCGCGTGCGCAGCGCACGCCCGGCAACGCGAAGGGCGTCGGCCCGGCGCAGCTCGCGACGGAGCTCCCGCAGCGAGGACCGGTCGAGCGAGCGTCCTTCGGTGATGCCGACACGCACGACGACGTCGGCGGGCAACACGCGCCAGGGCGCGCCGTCGAGCTCGACGGCGATGCGACCGCGCCGGCCCTCCCGGAGCGCCGTGACCGTTGGCAATTACCTGGTCTTCGCGGCCGCTTTCCCGACGGTGTCGGGCTCGGCCTGCACCTTGCCGTTGTGCTCGGAGACGTCGGCCGCGACCGGCAGCAGACGTGCGCTTGCGACCTGCTCCGGCCCGAGCTCCGTCTGGATCTTCGCGAGGATTCCCTGGCAGACGTCGGGATGCTCGCGGAGGAACGCAGTCGCGTTCTGGCGTCCCTGTCCGAGCCGCTCCTCGTCGAAGCTGAAGTAGGAGCCGGACTTCTGCACGATCTTCCGCTCGAGGCCGGCGTCGAGAACGGTGCCCTCCCACGAGATGCCGGAGCCGTAGATGATGTCGAACTCCGCCTGTTTGAACGGCGGCGCGACCTTGTTCTTCACGACCTTGACGCGCACGCGGTTGCCGATCGCCTCGACGCCTTCCTTGAGCGTCTCGATGCGGCGGATGTCGAGCCGCACCGACGAGTAGAACTTCAGCGCGCGGCCACCCGGCGTCGTCTCCGGGTTGCCGAACATGACGCCGATCTTCTCGCGCAGCTGGTTGGTGAAGAGACAGATGGTGTCGGTGCGGTTGAGCGTGCCGGCGAGCTTGCGAAGCGCCTGCGACATCAGCCGTGCCTGCAGGCCGACGTGCGAGTCGCCCATCTCCCCTTCGATCTCCGCCTTCGGCGTGAGCGCGGCGACCGAGTCGACCGCGACCACGTCGAGTGCGCCGGAGCGGATCAGCAACTCCGCGAACTCGAGCGCCTGTTCCCCCGTGTCCGGCTGCGACTCGAGCAGGTCGTCGATGTTGACACCGATGCGTTTCGCGTACGTCGGGTCCATCGCGTGCTCCGCATCGATGAACGCGCAGATGCCGCCGCGCCGCTGCGCCTCTGCGATGACGTGGTAGACGAGCGTGGTCTTCCCCGACGATTCGGGGCCGAAGACCTCGACGATTCGTCCGCGCGGCAACCCGCCGATGCCGAGCGCGAGGTCCAGTGCGAGCGAGCCCGTGGAGATCGCGCCGATGGAGACGGCCGCGTGATCGTTCATCTTCATCACGGCGCCCTTGCCGAACTGCCGCTCGATCTGGCCGAGAGCGACATCGAGAGCTTGCTCGCGATCCATTACTGCGCACCTCCCAGGGCGAACGTTTCGACGACAACGTACCGCGCACCCGAAGGACGCAGCTCAGACATGAAAACAGCAGCGTCGGACGGAGCGAACTCGCCCAGCTCGGGAAGCGCCGGTCCGAGCCGGAGCGGCTTGCGGAAGCGGACGACGGTCACGTGCGGCAGCCACGGCCGCCGCTCCCGCTCGTAGACCCGCAGGCCCTCGAGCCGGCCGAAGAGATTCTCGGCGAGGCGGGTCGCCGTCCCCGCGAGGTCCTTCAGGACGAGCATGCCGACGCTCCGGGTCTCGCGGTACCGCTCGGGCAAAAGGCTGATCGGCTCGGCGGCCGCGGCCGTGTCCCGCATGGCGTCGACGATTCCGCGGAGCTCGGGCACCGGTCGGTGGCCGAGAAACGCGAGCGTGAGGTGCAGGTGGTCGGGCGGGACGGTACGGCCGCCGTCGATCTGCACGGCCTGCCACTCGGATAGCGCCTCGATGACGGGCGCGGGTAGCCGCAGGGCGCAGAAGAGCCGAAGCCGTTCACGGCCTTCGACGCTAGCCGGAAGATTCACGCGTCTCTGTCGCGGCTCTGCGTCAGAAGGCGACGAAGGAGATGGAGCGCCGTCACAGTCGCGCGGCGCCGGATCGACTCGCGGTCGCCCGGGAAGACGAAGTCGGCGCTGCGCTGCCCGGCCGGGGCTGCGGCATGCAGGTAGACCAGCCCGACCGGCTTCTCATCGCTTCCGCCGCCGGGGCCGGCAATGCCCGTGACGGACACGGCCACGTCCGCGCCGAGACGGTCGCGCGCGCCGGCCGCCATGGCCGCGGCCGTCTCCGCGGAGACGGCACCGTGGCGGTCGAGCACGTCGCGCGGGACGCCGAGCCCGCTCGCCTTGACCTCGTCGGCGTAGGCGACGATCGCGCCCAAAAAGGCACGGCTGCTGCCTGGCACCGACGTCAGCCGCTGCGCGACCATTCCGCCCGTGCACGATTCGGCCGTGACCAGGGACAGACCCGCTCGCTCGCACAGGTCGAGCACGAGCGCTTCGATCGGGCGGCCGTCGCGACTGAACAGGTAGCGCTCGAGCGGCGCGACGAGCTGCGACGACACCTCGTCGGCGCGCGCCTCGGCGCCGGGCTCGACAACGAGATCGACGTGGATCTCGAAGTCGCGCGCGCAGATCGTCGCCTCCACTCCGCCGCCGTCGCCGCCTGCGTCGGCCAGCGCCTTCGCGACCGCGGACTCGCTCGCGCCGAAGAAGCGCAGCAGACGCAGCTCGGGCGGCCGTCCGCGCGCGAGCACACGGCGTACCGGCTCCGACTCGACGGCGACGCGCCAGAGCCGCTGCAGCTCGCCGGGGGGCCCGGGCAGGACGACGACGACGGCCTCCCCCGCTTCCAGCACCAATCCGGGCGCGGTCCCCGCCAGTCCGAGCGAGAGCGCGCCGTCCGGAATCGTCGCCTGCTTCCGCACGCCTGCCTCGAAGTCGACGTAGGGGCGGTTCAGCCGCTGCGCGAACGCCCGGGAGATGCCGCCGATCTCGCCGTGCAAGCCCTCGTCGAGGTGCAGCCCCACGCCGGCCGCGCGTGCGACGAGCTCGACGGTGCGGTCGTCGTGGGTCGGCCCCAGCCCGCCCGAGACGACGCACAGGTCGGCGCGCGTCCCCTCGGCCAGCGCGTCGGCCAGCTCCTCCTCGCGGTCGCCGACGATGACGATCCGCGCGGGCTCGAGACCGAGGCGCAACAGCTCGGCCGCGAGGAACGGCCCGTTGAGGTCGTTGCGGTCGCCGCGGACGAGCTCGCTGCCGGTGACGACGACGACAGCTCGCGGACGGGTCAAACGCCCGGGCGGATGCCTCGCGAAGTGACGATCAGCGTCTTGACGCCGCCGCCGGGAAGTCGCCGGCTGCGGCCGTTCAGCACCGTGCCGAGGTTCTCCGGGCGGTCGAGCGTGATCCACAGCTTGCGTCCCGTGAACAGCTTCTTCTGCCCGAGCTCGAGCGTCCCCTGGAAAAGGATGCGACCGGTCGCGGCGCCGCTGTGCACCTGCAGCCAGCAGTTGCCGCGCTTGGCGGCGACGATCAGGCGCACGTTGTTCGTCGCGGCGGCCGGCTTCGGCGTCGCCGGCTTCTGGATCGGCGTGCTGCCGAGGCCCACGGGCTCTTTCTTCGCCGGCTCGCCGCGCGTCCAGGCGACGATCACGAGCGCCGTCACCGTTGCGATCCCGAGCAAGGTGAGGAGGACGACCCGGGACTGAACCTGGACGCCCCGCGACGGCGGGGCCGAGCGTCTAGGGCGCGCCGGGGACTCGTCCTCTCCGACGACGAAACGCGAGTTGTATTCGTCCACGTAGAGCTGGCCGTCGAGGCCGAGGTACTCCGCGTACGAGTGGAGGAACCCCTTGACGTACGTCTGTGCCGGCAGGACGTCGAACTGCTCGTCCTCGAGGGCGCGCAGGTACTTGGCGCGGATCTTGGTCGTCTGCTCGATCTCGGGAAAGTCGAGACTCTGGCGCAGACGCGCCTCGCGCAGGCTGTTACCGATTTCGAACACGGAAGCGCCCCATTGTAGGGCGATTCACCGCGAATGCTGGTAGATCACGACCAATTCGTAGAAACCGACGGAAAGAGCGGCGGTCAGCGCCACGCAGACGGCCACGGCGCCGAGGATGACGGCGGTGCTCGCGACGCCCGTGCCGCCGTCGCGCAGGTGGTGCCAACGCAGATTGTCGCGGGCGCGGCGCGCCATGACGACCGCCACGAGGCCGAGGAGCAGCGCAAGCGGGATCGCGTAGCCCGCCTCGAGCAGGTCGATGTGCGCCGAGCGCCGAGAGACCTCGATCGCGGCCGGCAAGGCCAGCAAGGCGAGCACCCCGAGCAGCAGCGCCACCCAGGCGCGGCGATTCGCGGCTTTACGAATCGACATTTGCGGTCGTTCCATGTGGTCGCGTCAAAACGGGAACGCCGCCGGGTCGGCGCCTCGCCTACTGCTTGACGTAGGGCCGGCCAACCGCCGCGGGCGGGATCGCTCGACCGATCACGCCGGTGACGGCGATCAGGGTCAGGACGTACGGAAGCGCCTGGAACAGCACCGAGGCGTTGCCCCACGGCTGCGCCAGCCGGAACGACAACGCCGTCGAGCCGCCGAACAGAAGCGCAGCCGCGAACGCGCCGAACGGGCGCCAGTTACCGAAGATGACGGCGGCGAGCGCGATGAAGCCGCGGCCGGCCGTCATGTTCTCGCTGAACGACCCGAGGTAGCCGATGGACAGGTACGCGCCGCCGAGCGCTGCGAGCGCGCCGGACAGGATCACGGCGGCGTAGCGCGTCGCGTACACGGAGATGCCGACGGTGTCCGCTGCGCGCGGATGCTCGCCGACGGAGCGAATGCGCAGCCCGATCGGAGTCCGGAAGAGCGTGACGTGCGCGACGATCAGCAGCACGAACGACACCCAGATCATCACGCTGAGATGCCCGAAGACCTTGCCGAGGAAGTCGATGTTCACGTCGGGGATACGCGGAAGGTCGCCCGGCGTGCCGTTCTCGCCGTAGATGTCGATGAAGAAGTAGCCCGTCACGCCCAAGGCGAGGAAGTTGATCGCGGTGCCGCTCACGATCTGATCGGCGCGTAGCTGGATCGCCATGAAGGCGTGCACAGCCGCGAAGCCGGCGCCCGCGACGGCTGCGCAGACGATCCCCATCTCCCAGCTCCCGAACTTGTCCGCGCCGAGGGCGGCGAAGAACGCACCCGCGAGCATCATGCCCTCGAGGCCGATGTTCACGACCCCGCTGCGCTCGCAGAACATGCCGCCGATCGCAGCGAACGTCAGCGGTGTCGCCCAGACGAGCGTCGCGGACAGGAGCGCCGACCAGACGACCACCTGTTCGAGGTTGTCGGTGCTCGCGCGCGTCGCCAGGACGCCGAGCGAAATCCCGACGAGGCCGAAACCGATTGCCGTCCACCCCGGTCTTCGCAGGCCGCGCGACAGCGTCCACACGCCTACCGCGATCGCGATCAGCCCGACGAACACCGGAATCCAGGGCGCGTTTGCGCTGAACGGCGGCAACGCGACGACGAACGCCGCGAGACCGATGAAGGTGCCGGCGCGCGCCAGCGTCGCGTCTGTCAGCCAACGCTCGCGGGCGTCGCCGATGTAACCGGCGCTGCTCATGCGCCCTCCTCCGCGGCGGCCGCGCCCGGCAGCCGCAGCTTCTTCCGCGCCTGCCAGATGTAGATGATCAGGAGGTCGGCGCCGACGAACAGCAGAACGAGCGCCTGGATCATCAGCGCCAGGTTGCCGGCCAGCTGCGGCGGGAAGATGTCGGGGTCGAGGCTGCGCGTCGACGTCCCCGTCAGCAGCCCGCCGAACAGCAGCGCGGCCAGTCCGACGCCGACCGCGGTGTTCCTTCCGAGCAGCGCGACGGCGATGCCGATGAAGCCGATGTTCGACACCTGCACGTCGAGGACGCCGAGCCGGAACTGCCAGCCGAGGATGTCGAGGCCGCCGGCGAGCCCCGCGAAGAGCCCCGAGATCGCCATCGCGATGATGAAGTTGCGCCCGACGCTGATGCCGCCGTAGCGCGCCGCCTCTGGGTTGAAGCCGACCGCGCGCACCTCGTAGCCGAGCGTGGTCCGATTCAGGACGATGTAGAAGACGAACAGCGCCGCGATCGCGAGGAAGATGCCGCTGTGCAGCGCCTGCAGCGCGGGGTTGCCCCAGATCGGGGACAGCTTGGCGTCGTCGGCGATGTCGTCGGAGATCGGGATGGACTTGTCGACATGGTTCTGCAGCGGGCCGTCGCGACCGAACAGGTAGCTCCCACCCCAGTACGCGATCCAGTTGAGCATGATCGTCGTGATCACCTCGTGCGCCCCGACGGTCGCCTTGAGAAAGCCGGCGATGGCCCCCCAGAACGCACCGGCCAGGGCGGCGAGCACGATGCCGAGCACGACGTGCGGGATGTGCGCCATGTCGACGAAGCGCGAGCCGGCGTAGACGCCGACGATCGCGCCGACCAGGTACTGGCCCTGCCCGCCGATGTTGAAGAGGCCGCAGCGGAACGCGAACGCGACCGCGAGCCCCGTCAGGATCAGCGGCGTCGTCGTCAGCAGCGTCTGCGTCAGGTTGTACGCGGCGGTCGCGTTCGTGCTCGTGTCCCACCAGAACCAGACGTGCGTATTCGTGAACGGCACGTCGATGTGGTAGTTGCCGAAGTGAAAGAACCAGTTCAGCCCGGCTCCCTCGAACACCGCCTTGTACACGCGCAGGGGGTTGTGATTCGTCGC
Organism: Gaiellaceae bacterium; assembly: GCA_045806365.1. Classification (GTDB taxonomy): domain Bacteria; phylum Actinomycetota; class Thermoleophilia; order Gaiellales; family Gaiellaceae; genus 3-1-20CM-4-69-9. Next base: position 2,885 of record JBJMJL010000106.1, on the reverse strand, counting down.
GGCGACTACGATCCCACCCATCAGGAACGCGAAGACCGCCGTCAGCACCGGGGTGACGATTCCGCCCGCGCGCTGGTAGAACGCGAGCCGTTTCGCGACTGACGGTGCGTAGCTTTCCGGATCGCCTTCGAGCGGCGCCTTGGGCGTGACCTCGCTCAAGCGGCCTCGCTGCGCCCGCCGCCGATCATGGCGATCCCGACTTCCTCTTCGCTCACGTCGGGCGGGAACTCGCCGACGATGCGTCCCTCGTACAGGACGAGGATGCGGTCGGAGAGCGAGAGGATCTCCTCGAGCTCGAGCGAGACGAGCAAGACGGCCTTCCCGGCGTCGCGCTGCTCGACGAGGCGCCGGTGGACGAACTCGATCGCGCCGACGTCGAGCCCGCGTGTCGGCTGTGCAGCGATCAGGACGCTCGGGTCTCGCGAGACCTCGCGTGCGATCACGACTTTCTGCTGATTGCCGCCCGACAACGACCCGCCGCGGGTCGTCGGGCCGCCGCCGCGCACGTCGAACTCCTGCAGCAAGCCGCGCGCCCACCGGAACCAGCGCTGCGGTTTGATCCAACCGAGCTTGGAGAACGGCTCCTTGCCGTAGTCGTGGAGGACGAGGTTCTCGGCAAGGTTGAAGTCGAGCACGAGACCGCGGCGATGCCGGTCCTCGGGAATGTGGCCCATCCCCGCGTCGAGCGCCTCGCGGGCCGTCCCGCGGCTGAGCTCCTGCTCGCCCACGCGGATGCTGCCCGACGCCGGATGCCGTAGCCCCGTCAGCGCGTCGATCAACTCGCTCTGCCCGTTCCCGTCGACGCCCGCGATGCCGACGATCTCGTTCGAGCGCACGTCGAAGGACACCCCCCGCACCGCTTCGAGCCCGCGGTCGTCGCGCACGACGACGTCCCGCACCTGCAGCAGCGTCTGGCCGGGCTGCGCCGCCTCCTTCCGCACGCGCAGCAGCACCTCACGGCCGACCATCGAGCGCGCCAGGCCCGCCTCGGTTGCGCCATCTCGCGGGACCGTCTCGATGCGCTTGCCGCGTCGCAGCACGCTGATGCGGTCTGCGATCTGCAGCACCTCGTTCAGCTTGTGACTGATGAAGACGATCGACTTCCCCTGCTCCTTGAGGCTGTCGATGATCTCGAACAGCTCCTGCGCCTCCTGCGGGGTCAGCACGGCGGTCGGCTCGTCGAGAATCAGGATCTCCGCGCCGCGGTACAGCGCCTTGAGGATCTCGACGCGCTGCTGCTGGCCGACCGTGATCTTCTCGATGCGCGCGCTCGGGTTCACGGCGAGCCCGAACGAGGCCGAGAGCTCGGCCACGCGTGCGGCGGCGGCGTCGTAGTCGAGCAAGACGCCGGCGTGCCTCGGCTCCTGCGCGAGCACGATGTTCTCGGTGACCGTCATGACCGGAATGAGCATGAAGTGCTGGTGCACCATCCCGATCCCGAGCTCGATCGCGTGCTTCGGCGAGCTGATCGAGACAGGGTCGCCGTTCATCAGGATCTCGCCGGAGTCGGCGGTGTAGAGACCGTAGAGGATGCTCATCAGGGTCGACTTGCCGGCCCCGTTCTCGCCGAGGAGCGCATGCACCTCGCCGCGCCGCAGGTCGAAGTCGATGTGGTCGTTGGCGAGGACTCCCGGGAACTGCTTCGTGATCCCGCGGAGCTCCAAGACTGGAGCGTCGTCCACCGGGCGATTAAACAACAGAGCGGGCCCGGAGGCCCGCTCTGTCCAACCGCTCGAGCCGAGTGCTACCCGCCGGCGCCGGTGACGCTCGTCGGCGGCTTGATCTTGCCGGAGATGATTTGCTTCTTCAGCGACGCGACCTGCGCCAGCCACGATTTCTTCAGCTTGGCCTTCTTGCTGATCTTGCCCAGGCCGACGCCCCCGTTCTTCAGGTTGAAGACGAGGTCCGTGCCGCCCTTGTACGTGCCCGACTTGGCGCCCCTGACGGCCAGGAAGATGCCGGTGTCGACGCGCTTCACAGCGCTCGTCAGAATGTGCCTGCCGAGATACGACTGGTCGACGTCGACGCCGACGGCCCAGCGGCCGCGCTGTTTGGCCGCATCGAGCGCACCGAGGCCGCACGGACCGGCGACGCCGAAGACGACCTGCGAACCGGCGTCGATCTGGTTCGTCGCCACGCTCTTGCACTTCGCCTGGTCGATGAAGTCCTGCGAGTACCCGATCTGCACCGTCGTGCCGGGCACGCACCTCTGCGCGCCGGCCTTGTAGCCGGCCAGGAACGTGTCGACCGGCGGGATCTTGACACCGCCGACGACGCTGATGTTCTTCTTGCCGCGCGCCTGCGCGACGTGCGCCGCGAGGCAGCCGACCAGGTAGCTGTTCTGCTGCGTCGCGTACGTCAGGCCCTCGATGTTCGAGTGCTTGCGCTTGAACGCGAGGACCGAGTAGTCGGTGATCGCGAACTTCGTGTTCGGGAACTGATCGGCTACGTCTTCGGTCGCGTCGTTCAGCAGGAAGCCCGCCGAGATCACGATGTTGTAGCCGCTCCGCGCCAGCGAGGACATGTTGGGCAGGTAGTCGCTTGCCGAGCGCGACTCGACGGCGCGGTACTGGATCTTCAGCTGCTTCGCGGCCCGCTTCAGGCCTGTCAGCTGGTTCTGGTTGAAGCCCTTGTCGTTGAAGCGGCCGACGTCGCTGACCAGACCCGCCTTGAACGTGGCCTGGGGTGCCGCAGTGCCGCTCGCCACAAAGCCCACCGCCGTGAGTGCCACGGCGACGAGGGCAGCCAGCCCAAGCGGCAGCAGTCGATGCTTACTCAATTCTCCTCCTCCTCGAGACCCGTCTCATGAACAGAGGCGATCGTACTGCCTGCCGCCTCCGCTTTCTCTTTGAGACGCGCGATCCAACCGTATGGTTAGGCCCATG
>JBJMJL010000105.1:0-18099 GCA_045806365.1 Gaiellaceae bacterium | reverse complement strand
GACCCACACGCGAGCGTCTACTACCTCGCGGCCATGCTGGAGAGCGGCGAGGACGCTCGCTACATCGCGCGGCGGATGATCGTGCTCGCGTCCGAGGACATCGGCAATGCCGACCCGCGCGCATTGCTCGTCGCCGTCGCGGCCGCGCAGGCGGTCGAGCACGTAGGGCTACCGGAGGCCCGTCTGAATCTCGCGCAGGCCGCGATCTACCTCGCGCGTGCGCCGAAGTCGAACGCGAGCTACATGGCGATCAAGCGCGCGACGGCCGACGTGCAGGAGAAGGGGAACATCAAGCCGCCCAAGGCGTTGGCCGACGGCAGCTGGTACGGCCGCCAGCTCGGAAAAGGCGAGGGCTACATCTATCCGCACTCCGACCCCGCCGGGTTCGAGGTCGACTACCTGCCGGACGAGCTCAAAGGCACGAAGTACTACGAGCCGTCTGGCACCGGCGAAGAAGACGAGAGCTAGTCGGAGCCGTTGCGAAGGCGTTCCGCGACGCGCTCCCCCCAGCCGGGGAGCCGCTCCCACGCACGGGCGGCTTGCTCGACGTCGTACTCGACACGCCGGAGCTCGAACTCGCCGTCGGCGTGCCGAAGGGCGTAGGCCGCACGCACGTCGCCGTCGAGCGGCATGCCCGCGCTGCCGGGATTGATCAGCGTCGTCCCGTTCGGCCCCGGTCGCGTGAACTGCAGGTGGCTGTGGCCGAAGACGACTGTCTTGTCGCGGACGCCGTTCAGCATGCGCTCGTCGTCGTCGCCGGGCTCGGCGGGGAAGCTCTCGACGTCGGAGAGCGGCGACCCGTGGACGTACAGCACGCCGTCGAGCTCGACCTGCGTCTGCAAGGAGTAGAGCCAGCCCTCCTCGGTGCCAAGGCCGGAGTCGAGCTCCTCGAGCGCCTGCATGACGTCAGGACGATCCGTCGGCGGCTCGCGCAGCCAGCGCTCTCCGTTCCCTCGGATCCAGGTGGCATTCGGCAGAGCGCGGAGCCGTTCGACGGTCTTCCGCGGCCACGGGCTCGCCGCGCCGAAGTCGCCGCCGAGCAGGTAGGCGTCAGCGCCGGCCGACTCCGCATCTTCCAGCACCTTCTCGAGCGCAACCAGGTTGCCGTGGATGTCGTAGAGGACGGCGAGCACCTTCGCCTAGGCTCCCACACGTGAAGATCATCTGTCTCGTCAAACAGGTGCCGCGCGCGGACTCGATCGAGTTCGACGCCGAGACGAAGTCGCTGCGGCGCGAAGGCGTTCCGTTGCTGCTAAACCCGTTCGACGCCGAGGCGGTGGCCCGCGCAGCAGCGATCGACGGCGCCGAGGTGATCGCCATGACGATGGGCCCACCACAGGCGGAGGAAGCGCTGCGCACATGCCTTGCGCTCGGCGCGAAGCGCTGCATCCATCTCTCCGACCGGGTGTTCGCCGTCGCCGACACGATCGGAACGTCGCGCACGCTCGCACTCGCGATCGAGAAGGAGGGTGACGTCGAGCTCGTTCTGTGCGGACGCAAGACGACCGACTCGGAGACCTGGCAGGTGCCACCCGAGACGGCAGCGTTCCTCGGGTGGCCGCACCTCACGAGCGTCGTCGACTTTGCAAGCGGCCGCGCCACGCGTGAGACCGACGACGGCTTCGAGACGTACGAGTGGGATGGTCCGGCAGTCCTCTCGCTCGCCTCGGCGCGCGAGTCGAGCGGCGCCGTCGACGGGCGCATCGACCTGTGGACGGCGAACGATCTCGTCGACGACGTCCGCCAGAACGACAAGCGCTTCGGCCAGACCGGCTCACCCACGCGCGTGCTCGCAGTGCGCGACGTCACGCCCCAGCGTGCCGGCGACCGCTACGCGGACTTGCCTACGGCCGTCGAGCGCATTCGTGCCCTCGCCGCGGAGCGCGGTGCCGAGCGTACGAGCTGGGACAAGCCGGACCGCCTCGGCGACCAGCCCTCGCCGAAGCAGTACGACTGCTGGACGTTTGTCGAGCTCGCTGACGGACGGCCTACGCGGCACTCACTCGAGCTGGTCGCGAAAGGACGGGAGCTGTCGGGCAAGCTCGGCGGAGAGAACGTCGCACTCGTCTTCGGCCGCGACGTCGCGAGCGAGCTCGCACGCCGCGGCGCAGACAGGGTCGTGCTCGCGGACGACGAGCGCTTGCACGAGTACCACCCGATGGTCTGGACGGCGGCGCTGCGCCAGGTGCTCGAGCAACGCCGCCCGCACGTGCTGCTGATCCCGGCGAGCGCGAACGGGCGCGACGTCGGGCCGCGCGTCGCCGGCGAGCTCGAGCTCGGAATGACCGGCGACTGCGTCGGGCTCGGCATCGATCGCGCAGGACGCCTGATCCAGACGAAGCCGGCGTACGGCGGAAACATCGTCTCGGTGATCATGGGCGCGACGACCCCGCAGCTCGCAACGGTGCGCGCGCGGATGTTCGAACCGCTCGAGCCGCGCGACGCCGAACCGAACGTCGAGCGCTTCGAGCTCGGCGCGTTGCCCGAGCCGACGCCGCGCCTCGTCGAGCGCAACGCATCGCCGGCGCGTGACCTCGACGAGAGCGATGTCGTCGTCTGCCTCGGCTCCGAGCTGGCGCCCGAGGACATCCCGCGCGCGCGAGCGCTCGCAGAGAACGCCGGCGCGGCCGTCGGCGGCACGCGTGCCGTGTGCGAACGCGGCGACCTCCCGCGCAACCGGCAACTCGGTCTCTTCGGTCGAGCCGTCGCGCCGCGCTTGCTCGTCACGGTCGGAGTGGCCGGCGATTTCGAGGAGCTGACCGGCTTCGTGAAGTCCGGCGTCATCGCGGCCGTGAACCACGGCGAAGCGCCGATGCTCGCAGCGGCGGACGTCGGCGCGATCATCCACTGGGAGTCGGCACTTCCGTCTTTCGCCGGCGCGCTCGGCTAAATGCTGCTGCAGCTGCACGAGTGGGGCGAGCGCAGCGCTCCGCCTCTCGTCGCCTTGCACGGCGTGAACGCATACGGCCGCCGCTTTCGCAAGCTTGCGGAAGACCGCCTCGGGGAACACTTCCGCGTCCTCGCTCCCGACTTGCGCGGCCACGGCGCCTCGTCGTGGGATCCGCCGTGGACGATCGGGACCCACGTCGCCGACGTGATCGAGACCATCGACGACGCCGGCGTCGAGCGCGCGGCGTTCCTCGGCCACTCCTACGGCAGCCGGCTGATCCTCGAGCTCGCCGCGGTCGCGCCGGAACGGATCGAGCGCGCGGCGTTGCTCGATCCGGCGATCCAGGTGCTGCCGCACGTCGCGCTGGACTTCGCCGAGCGCGAGCGCGCCGACCGGGCGTACGACTCGCCCGAGGAGCCCATCGCCGAGCGGCTGGCTGCCGGCCCGACTCCGCGCGAGTACCTGGAGGAAGAGAACGCAGAACACCTCGTGCAGCATGCGGACGGCAGGTTCCGTTTCCGCTACTGCCAGAGCGCGGTCATCTGCATGTACGCGGAGCTGAGCACGCCCCCGCCGCCGCCCGAGACGCTCCGCGTGCCGACGCTGTTGCTCTACGCGCCGGACTTCGGCCTCGTCCGCTCTGCGCAGCTGAGCGAGTACGAACGCGCCCTCGGCGACCTCTTGCAGGTCGTGGAAGTGCCCGGCGGACACAACGTCTACTGGGACGCGTACGACGAGACCGCCGACGCTGTGACCCGCTTCCTAGAGGATTCGCGCCCCTAGGCCGGACGCGACAAGCTCGACGGCGAGCTTCCCGGTCTCGTTCTCGCGGTCGAGGATCGGATTGACCTCGACGACGTCGAGAGACGTCGCGAGCCCCGATTCGGCGACCAGCTCCATCGCCAGATGCGCCTCCCGGTACGAGAGCCCCCCGCGCACCGGCGTGCCGACGCCGGGTGCGACGTCGGGATCGAGTGCATCCATGTCCAGGCTGACGTGGACGAAGCCGGCGCCGGAAACATGCGCCAGCGCGTCGCGCACCGCACGCTCGACGCCGAGGCGGTCGACGTCGCTCATCGTGAAGATCCGTGCGTCGAGCTCCTTCAGCAGGTTCCGCTCACCATCGTCCAGCGAGCGCACACCGATCAGCGCGACGCGGCCGGGTGCGAGCGCCGGCAGACCCCAGCCGTCGCCGTGAAAGCGCTCTCCGGCCAGCCCGAGCGCAGCGGCGAGCACCATGCCGTGAACGTTCCCGCTCGGGCTCGTCTCCGGGCTGTTGAGATCGCCGTGGGCGTCGATCCAGACGGCGCCGCCCAAGCCGTGTACCTCTCGGAGGCCGCCGAGGGTTCCGAGTGCGACGGAGTGGTCGCCGCCCAGGACGATGGGAATCGAGCCGTCGCGCCCGGCATCCGCGACCAGCTCCGCGATGTGGCGGCACGTTTCCTTGATCTCCGGCAGAAAACGCGCGTGCTCGTCGCCGACGGACGTCGCCTCGGCGACTGCCGTGCCGACATTGCCGCGATCGACGTACTCATACCCCAGCGCGGCGACCCGGGCGTCGAGGCCGGCGTAACGGATGGCGGAAGGCCCCATGTCCACGCCGCGGCGGCCGGCGCCGAGATCGAGCGCCGCGCCGATGACAGTGACCTTTCCGATCGGTTGCAAGGACACGCCCGCCAAGGCTAACTTCCGGCGAATGGGGAATCCCGAGGCCTCAGCCATGATCAGGGTTCTCCTTGCAGACGACGACCAGCCGTTCCTCGAAGCGCTCTCGCCGCTGATCGAGCGCCAGCCGGAGCTCGCCGTCGTGGGCCGCGCGCACGATGGGCTCGCGGCGATCGAGCTCGCCGACGAGCTGTCGCCGGACGCGGTCGTGATCGACCTGCACATGCCGCGCATCGACGGGGTCACGGCTGTAGCGCGGCTGCGCCGCGATCATCCGAGCATGTGCGTCATCGCACTGACCGGGGACGAGCACCCTGCGTTGCATAGAGCTGTGACCGAGGCTGGCGCCGACGCCGTCCTCATCAAGCGGGAGTTCGTCGACGTCCTCGTCGACCGCCTCGCGGCCGGGCGCGTCGGAGTCGCCTGAAACCCGGGCTAGACTGCGCGCGCAATCAAGGCGAGGTAGCTCAGTCGGTAGAGCACACGGCTCAGCCGTCGAAAGTCCGCTTCGCTTACGCGTCGGACTTTCGACGGGAGTAATCGCAATTCGGGGGCTAGACTGGGGCCCCAAATCACGGCGAGGTAGCTCAGTCGGTAGAGCACACGGCTGAAAACCGTGGTGTCGCCGGTTCGATTCCGGCCCTCGCCATCTCTATCCATGCCGTCGACGGTGCGCTGGTGTTGGCTGTCCCTACGGCGGCCGATCCATCCGCACGCTCGCTCAGCGCGGATTGCGGAACACTCGCGCAGTCGACGATCGAGAGGCCGGGTTAGCTTTCGGGAATGCGACGGGAGTCAACACACAAAGAAGCACCGCAGCCGAGGCGATTCCGCGTCGGCTTCGTCGCCTACAGCGAACAACCCGTTACGTACACGGTTTCCACCTGGTTCGACGAGCTAATGGCGGTCGCACTTGCTGCGAACGCCCACGCCAGCCTCCACCCTCGGTCCCCCATCAACAGTGTCTTCGTCGACGAGCTGGAGTCCTTGCCGAGCGGTGAACTCGAGGCGATCCCGAAGGGCGAGGTCATCAACCCTAATGAGTGGCGCTAAGTCGTCCTTAGCGTCAATCCAGAGCGGGCGGCGAACGCTGCTCCACGGGACAATCGCGGCACAGCCGATGACAGGACGTAGCGCCCTTCACCGCCGATCTCCCGCACCATCGCCTCGCTGCGGTTCACGCCAACGCGCATCCGCGGCCAATCCGGATGTCGCCGCAAGGCTTCGCCATGTCCACGCGGACCCACGTCCGCATGACGACCGACGTGCCGGAATTCTTCCCTACGAGCGCCAGGGGTCCCGCCTTTCTCCTCAGCTCGACGCGTGCAGGGTCTAAAGGATTCGTAAAGACTGCGTCCCACCTCCGAAGGGTCTGCTAGGACTGTCCGCCGTGAGGGCAGCTCGTCTCTTCGGCTTGGCCATGCTGATCGGGCTCGTGTCTGTCGTCGTGCCGTCGCTTGGCTTCTCGAGCTCGAAGGCCGGACGCGCATGCAGCCGGGAGGAGTTCGTCAGCACCCTCGAGGCGGTCTTCGGACGACGTGCCACGCATCAGCAGGCGATCACGCTCCGCAACCAGGTGGTTGCACGTGGATTCGTCAACGCGAACATCATCGAAGAATGCAACGTTTTTCGCGTCGTCGTGCGCGGCATCGACACCTTCGACGTCGGCGTCGATCTGCAGACCGAGGGGCGCCGCGAAGGCTTCCCCGTAACGCTCGAATGCATCCAGGCGAAGAAGGTCGGCCGCTGGGAGGGAGTCCTCGGACACGGTCGCGATCGGCCGAGCGCCAACGCGATCGTGAGCCGCGCCGCCGGCGCAGGGTTCCCCGGCGCGAAGCTTCGCGGCGATCCGTGCGGCGGCTTCGAGGTCTATGTCGCCGGCTTCGCCGACCAGCGCGCCGCCACCAGCTGGGCCGAGGCCGCACGCGCGCGCGGGTTCTCCGACGCGATCGCCGAGGTCAACTAGCAAGAAGAAGGTCGTCCGGACCGGTGCTACCGCGCCGCGAACGACCTTGTGCAGACGAGCTTAGGACTGATCGCCCTTGCGAGCAAGCAGCGCGACGCCGCGCGCGGCCGCGAACTCCGCAAACTCCGTGAATCCGCGTCGTGCGAGCTCCGCGCGAAGCCGCTGGGGCGGCACGTAGATCGGCGTCTGGTCGCCGCTCGAGAACGCGAACAGCGCACTGCCGCCCGGGGCGACGACGCGCGCCACCTCGTCGAAGAACGGGATCATGTTCGCGTGCGCGGCCAGGTCGAAGGCGCCGTCGGGAAACGGCAGCGCCGACGCGTCCGCCTGCCGGAATTCCACACGCTCGCGGAGCTCGTCGGGCAGATTGCGGCGTGCTTGCTCGAGCATCGCGCCGGCCATGTCCACGCCGACGATGTGTGCATGCGGGAAGCGGCGCGCGACCGCGAACGCGCCCGCGCCGGTTCCGGTGCCGACATCGAGCACACGCCCCGGCGGCGGGTCGATCGCAGCGAGCCCAGCCTCGTACGGGGCGAACGTGTCCTCCATGCGCATGCGGTCCCACACCGGCGCGAGCGAGTCGAATTGCTTGCGCACTATCGGCCGTACGACGCGCCAAAGCCGCGGGCTGCGGACGGAGACGTTGGTCGCCACACGCGCGAACTTGCGCCCGATCGCCGCGCGATCGATCACGTCGCATCCGTGTTGATCCGCACGTCGCGACCCGCGCGCAGGCCGAGCATCGCCGCGGCATTGCCGCCGTTGATCGCAATCGACAGGTTGCGATACGCGTCCTCGTACAGAATCAGGTCGCCGCGGCGCGCATCCGCGAACGTGCGGGCGGCGACCGCGTAGTAACGCTCCGGGCCGATCTGCAGCTCGATCCGCGTGCCCGGCACGACGCCGACCTGGTCGAAGTGCGAGCGGTCGAGATTCAGCTGGACGTTGCCGAAACGGTCGATGGCGAGAACCGTCGCCCGAATCCGGGATGTGCCGACCTCCGGTTCCGGGAGGTCGAGCCGGGCGAGCGCATCCGGCGCGATCGGCGGACCGAGCTCGGACAGCGGCACGCCGAGCGCGAGGTGCGCCGCCGCCGGCGCGAACAGGTCGCGGCCGTGAAACGTGCGGGAGACGGATTCGAGCGCGTAGTCCGGGTTCGCCAGCTCGTGCGCCTCGGCGATGCCGCCGCACTTCTCGGCCGCCGGAATCAGCAGGCCGTTGTCCGGGCCGACGTGGATCCGTCCGTCGTTGTCGCGCAACGCAAGTGCACGCCGCGCGCCGCCGACGCCGGGATCGACCACCGCGAGATGCACAGCCACCGGCATGAACGGCAGGCAGTTTGCGAGCGTCAAGGCCCCCTGGAGGACGCCCTGCGGCGGGATGCCGTGCGTGATGTCGATGATCTCGACCTCGGGTGCGATGCGCTTCATGACGCCGTGGCACGTGCCGACGAAGTCGTCTTGCAGCCCGAAGTCCGTCAGGAACGTGATGATGCGCGCCACGCCGCGGCGGAGTCTACGAGTCCTCGCACGTCGTGCGACTTCGCCTCGGCGACGATCTCGATGCCGGCAGCGCGCGCGGCTGCGCTCGTCTGCGGTCCGATCGAGATCGCCGGGCCGCTCCCCCCCGCATGCGCATACGCACGTGCGGCGGAAGGGGACGCCAGCAGGGCGATGTCCGCGTCCGGGAGCCGGTCGAGGTCGAGCTCGAGGGTTCGATAGGCGGCGACGAAGTCGGCGTCGAGCTCGTCGGCGAGCTGGGTGCGCGCCCCTTCCGCGCCGACGAAGAGCGCGCGGCTGGGTCGCTGCGGGAACGCGTCGACCAGCCCCTCCTGCGTGTGGACGTCGGCGACGACGTCGGGCCGCAGTCCATGCTCCGCGAGCGCGGCGGCCGTTCCCGGCCCGATCGCCGCAAGCGCAGACGGCCGTTGCGTCATGCGGCGCGCCAGCTCGCGAGCACCATTCGGGCTCGTCACGATGACGCAGTCGTAGCCGCCGATGTCGATGGGATCTTCGGACAAGGGTTGGATCGCGATCAGCGGCTCTACGACGACGTCGAAGCCTGCGGCGCCGAGCGCGTCGACGAGCGACCGCGACTGGTCGCGCGGCCGGGTGACCAGCACTCTCAGCGAACGCACGCGAGCAGCTCGGCCGCAAGCGCGGCCGGATCGCGACCCGAACGGCGCTCGAGCCAGCTCCCGTCCTCGGCGGCGACGAGCGCGGTCAGCTGCTCGCCGTCGTGGTGCGCCGCCACAGGAGCGAGACAGCCGCCCCCGATCGCCGCGACACACGAGCGCTCGGACTCGACCCGACGCCGCGTCTCGGCGTCGTCGGCCGCGGCGACGAGGTCTATCTCGGCTGCCCGTACTTGCAGCGCGAGCGCGCCCTGCCCCGCTTCCGGAACGATCTCGTCGGGCTCGAAGCGACGGCCGATCTCCGCCGCGAGGCCGAGGCGGTCGAGCCCGCAGGCCGCTAGGACGATCGCGTCGAGCCCGCGCTCCCGCCGCTTGCGGAGGCGCGTGTCGACGTTGCCACGCAACGGCTCGATCGAGAGCGTCGGGTCGAGCGCGAGCAGCTGCGCGCGGCGGCGAATCGACGCGGTCCCGATGCGCATGCCCGGAAGCAGCTCGTCCGCGCCGCACAGCGCGTCGCGCGGGTCCTCACGCGCCAAGTAGGCGCCGACGGACAGGCCGTCGGTGTCGGTCGAGGTCATGTCCTTGGCGGAATGAACGGCGACGTCGATGCGTCCGTCCAGCAGCGCCTCCTCCAGCTCCTTCACGAACACGCCGCGCGACCCGATCTCGCCGAACGGACGCGTGCGGTCACGGTCACCGGCAGTGGTGATCGGGACGAGCGCAATGTCGATGCCGGAAGCGCGCAGCCGCGCTGCGGCGCCCTCCGCCTGCGTCAGCGCGAGCCTACTGCCGCGGGAGCCGACGCGAATCAGCACGGCACCACGCGCGCTGCAACCTCGGTGCGGCGCACAAGCGACGTCGCCGGATGTGCACGAACGCCGTCGGCACCTGCACGGGGAGCGGGCGCCCGATCAGGCCCGCCGTCTTCAGCGCTCGTCCTCCAGACCGAACAAGTGGCGCACCGCGTCAGCATAGAGAACGCCGTCGGCCGCTGCGGCTGCCTCCTTCATCCGGATCGTCGGCAGATGCAGGAGCTTGTTGAGGACGGCAGCGGTGACCGACTCGGCGGCGCGGCGCTCGGCGCCACTCAGCTTCGCGCGCTCGAGCTCGGCCGCGCGGATTTCCTCCGCGTGAGCGCGCAGCGACGCAATCGCGGGGACGACGTCGAGCGAGGCCTGCCACTCGCGGAAGCGGTCGGCCTCCGCAGCGACGATCGCCTCTGCGCGTTCGGCCTCCCGCCGCCGGCCGGTGAGCGTCTCGGCGACCACGGCCTCGAGGTCGTCGACGTCGTACAGGTAGCAGCCGTCCAGCTCGTGGATCGCGGGATCGAGATCGCGCGGCACCGCGACGTCGATCAGGAACAACGGCCGGCCCTTTCGCGCCGGGAGCATGAGCGCGACCTGTTCGCGCGTCAGCGTCCATCCCGGCGCGGCGGTCGAAGAAAGGACGACGTCGACGTGCTCCAGATTCGCGGGCACGTCGTGCGGCGAAATTGCCGCGCCGCCGAACCGGCGCGTCAACTCCTCGGCGCGCTCGACGGTGCGGTTGGCGACGAAGGCAATGGTCGCCCCACGTGCGACGAGGCTCTTGATCGCGAGCTCACCCGTCTCGCCGGCGCCGATCACGAGCACGCGCCGCCCCCGTAGCTCCTCGAAGACCTGCTCGGCGAGCGCGGCCGCTGCCGACGAGACGGAGGCAGGGCTCTCGCCGATCGCGGTGTCCGTCCGTGCCTTCTTGCCGGCGTGCAGCGCCTGGCGGAAGAGGCGGTCCAGGATCGGCCCCGTCACGCCGACATCCTGTGCGGTGCGCACCTGGCCGAGAATCTCGCCCTCACCCGGCACCATCGAGTCGAGACCCGCCGCGACGCGGAAGAGGTGCAGCGCCGCTGCATCGTCGCGCAGCCGGTAGAGCGCCGGGCCGAGCTCCTCCTCCAGTGCGAGCAGCGCTGCCTCCGCCTTTGCCTCGGCCGAGTCGGCCGACTCGTCGGCGAGGTAGAGCTCGGTGCGGTTGCAGGTCGACAGGCACACGGCTTCGCCGGCGTCGCCGGCGAGCCGTCGCGCGAGCTCGCCGGCGCGTGCCGGATCGAGCGCCGCACGCTCGCGCAGCTCGATCGGAGCCTGGTGGTGCGAGATGCCGACGAGGACGATGCTCATGTCGCGAAGTGCGTCACCGGCAGGGCGAGGCGAACGACCGCGACGAGGACGAAGCCCGCGAGCACGACGTACGCGGCTCGGCGGCCGCGCCAGCCCGCGAAGCGGCGCAGCGCGAGGTACGCGCCATAGACCGCCCAGGTCAGGAGCGTCACCGCCATCAGAACGTCGACGCCGCCACCACGGTCCTCGAGCCGCGCGATGCCGACGGCGATTCCGACGGTCAGCGCCGGGAGCGCGAAGGCGATCGTGCGGGCAGCGACTTGATCGAGCTTCGCAAGCGCCGGCGCGCGCAGGCGCAGGATGGAGCTCTCGCGCCGCTTCAGCCGGCGCTCCTGCCAGAGGTAGAGCGCGGACAGGCCGGCTGCGAGCGTGAAGCCGGCGAACGCTGCGAGCACGAGACCGACGTGGAGGACGAGGAAGAGGTTCGAATAGTGGCTGCGCTCGCCGACGCCCGTGCCGCCGCCGACGCGCGAGAGCACGAACAGGACGACGGCGAGCGGCAGCACGGCCAGACCGAGGAGTCGGTAGCGGGGCCGGCAACCCCAGATCAGGTACGCGCCGACGACGAACCAGACGAAGAGGTTGAGCGACCCGGCCCAGGAGGACCACGGGAAGCCGTCTGCACGCGCGGCCTGCGCGACGAGCAACGCCGTCTGCACGAGCCAGCCGATGCGGACGCCCCACGTCGCCGCCAGGCCCGCGCGGCCGGGATGCCGTGCCTCGCCGAAATACGCGACGGCGGCTTCGCCGTAGGCGAGCAGAGCCGGCCAGAACAGCAGCTCAGCCACGCGCGGCCAGCTCCACCAGCTCCGTCACCTCACGCTCCAGCCGCTGCAACTTGAGCGCGATGATGAACACGTACGCGAGCAGCACGAGAAAGACGACGAGGTAGACCGCCGCCACGTACTTCTCCTCGGTGCTCATTGGAGCGCCTCGCGCAGCTCGCGCAGGCGCAGGTCGAGGCGCTTACCGGCGAGCTCCAGGTGGTAGAGCGTTGCCGCCACGGCCAACATCGCGGCGACGCAGACGCAGAACGTGAGGAACTGCGAGCCCGCCATGTTGGGCCCGCCCTTGTCGAACGCGACCGGGTGGATGAAACGCTCCGACAGCCGGATCGCGAGCACGCTGACCGGGATGAGGACGATGCCGAACAGGGCGTAGACCGCGCTCAGGTTCGCACGTTGCGGCCCCGGCGCAACCGAGTAGCGCAACATGAAGTAGGCGCAGTAGAAGAGGAAAAGAACGAGGAACAGCACGAGCTGGTCCTCGCTCCACACCCACCAGTGCCCCCAGCGGTAGCGCGCCCAGATCGAGCCGGTCACGAGCGTGAGCACGCCGAAGATCACGCCCAGATGGATCGCGACGTAGCTCTCGAGGTCGGCGCCGTCATGTCCTTTCCAGAGGTGCCGGAGCGCCTTCCAGCCGCCCCAGGCGAAGCAGGCATACGCCGTGAATGCGATCGGGACGTGGAAGTAGAAGATCTTCTGGTTGAGACCGTCCTCGTCCAGCGGCGCATAGAAGAAGATCAGCGCCATCGCCGCAGCCATCAGGATCAGCGCGAGCGACGCGAGCGCCGGGAGGCGGTTATTCCGTAACGACGTACTCAAAGGAGGCCCAGCAAATGATCGCAAAGAGCGTGTCGTAGAGGCCGAGGAAAGCGAGGTAGCGGCCGGGTTCGTCCGACACGCTCGCGCCCACACCGCCGACGACGATCGGGATCGCCAGCGGCAGGAACAGCAGCGGCAGCAAGAGCTCGCGCGCACGGCTCGCCGCCGCCATCGCCGCCAGCAATGTGCCCACTGCCGCGATGCCGAGGTCTGCGAGAGCGACGCCGGCGACGAGGGCGCCGTCGATCCCGTGGAAGAACAGTGCGTACGCAGGCAGCGCGATCACCTCCGCCAGCACGAGGAAGGCGAGCGTCGAGAGGGACTTCCCGAACCAGATCGCGCTGCGGTCGCTCGGCGCGAGCACGAGCCCGTCGATCACTCCCTGGTCGCGCTCCGCGGCGAACGCGCGCGTGAGACCGAGCAGCGCCGTGAACAACAGGGCGACCCAGAGCAACCCGGTCGCGGCGAGGTCGGACGAGTCCGCGGGCAGCACGAAATGGAAGACGACGAGGGCGGAGACGACGAAGAGCAGCATCGCCGGCAAGGTGTCGCGCGCGCGGAGCTCGAGCAGGAGATCCTTGCGCGCGAGCGCGCCGACGTCGGCGAGGTAGGTCACGCGAGCGCCACCCGCGCCGAGGCGAGCCGCTCGAGGCGCGCCGGGTCGTGGGTCGCAACGACGAAGGCCGCACGCTCGCGCCGCTCGCCCAGCTCGCGGTCGAGCAGCAGCACCCCATCGTCGTCGAGCCCACTGTAGGGCTCGTCCAGGATCAGCAGCTGCGGTTCGTGCAACAGCGCGCGGCAGAGCGCGAGCCGCTGCAGCATCCCGCGCGAGAAGTCGCCGGCGCGCGTGTGGCGCGCCTCCCACAGGCCGAAGCGCTCGAGCAGCATGCCGATCCGCTCGCGCCGCTCCCGCACGCGGTAGAGACGTCCGTACAGATCGAGGTTCTCGAGCGCGCTGAGCTCGCGATAGACGAGCGGCTCGTGTGCCATGTAGCCGATCTCTCCTCGCGGGACGCTGAGCTCGAGCTCGCCGCGCGTCGGCACTGCCAGCCCGGCGCAGAGACGAAGCAGCGTCGTCTTGCCGGAACCGTTCGGTCCAGTCACGAGCACGAAGTCGTCGGGGCCGACGTCGAGGTCGACACCGCGCAGGATCCGTTTCTCGCCGTAACGCTTGTCGACCGCGCGCCCGCGGATCACAACGTCGCCTCGGCGAGCACGAACGCGAAGAACACGACGCTGATCACGCCGTTGACGGTGAAGAACGCAGCGTCCAGCCGGCGCAGATCGTCCGGACGTACGAGCGAGTGCTCGTACGCCAGCAGGAGCGCGACGGCGGCGACGCCGAGCCAGTACGCCCAGCCGAGGTGCAGCCCGAGCCCAACGGCGGCGAGCAGCAGCACGGTCGCGGCGTGCAGCAGCCGCGCGCCGAGAAAGGCGCCGCCGACACCAAAACGGACCGAGACCGAGTGGAGTCCCTGCTCGGCGTCCACCTCACGATCGAACAGGGAATAGAAGAAATCGAAGCCCGCGATCCACGCCGCGACGGCGGCACCGAGCGCCCACGCCTCCCACGGCAGGTGCCCCGTGATCGCCACCCATGCGCCGACCGGTGCGAGCCCGTCGACGGCGCCGAGCCAAAAGTGGCTCAGCCATGTGTAGCGCTTGAGGTACGGGTAGACGACGAAGCCGAGTAGCGGGATCGGCCACAGCCAGCGGACCACCGGATCGAGCTGGAAGCACGCAAGCAGATAGAGGGCGAAGGCAGTTGCACAGAAGGCGACCACGTGCGCGCGCGACAGCCGTCCGGCTGGAAGCTCCCGGGTCGCGGTGCGCGGATTGCGCGCGTCGATCTCGGCGTCGATGATCCGGTTCAGCCCCATCGCGAGCGAGCGGGCGCCGACCATCGCGAACGTGATCCACACGAGGTCGTGCGTGGACGGAATGTCGTGGATGCACAGCAGCGCGCCGATGTACGCGAACGGCAGCGCGAAGACGGTGTGCTCGATCTTGACGAGCGACGCGAACCGCCGCGGGAGCACGGCCGCGGAGCTCATGTTTGGCGGTGCTGGGTCTGGTCTCCAGCGAGCAGCCGCAGCGCGTGCTCGAGCGCCGGCTTGATCAGCTCGAACCCGTCGCGGCATCCGCCGGGGGAGCCCGGCAGGTTCACGATCAGCGTCTGTCCGCGGATGCCGGCGAGGCCGCGGCCGAGCAGCCCGTGGGGGGTGCGCTTGATCGCGTCGGCCCGCAGGGCCTCGGCGAGACCGGGGACCCGCCGGTCGAGCACCGACTCGGTCGCCTCGGGCGTGAAGTCCCGCGGCGAGACACCGGTGCCGCCCGTCGTGAGCACGAGCCGCACCTCGCGCGAGAGCTCGCGGATCGCGGCGGCGATCTGCGGCCGCTCGTCGGGCACGACGCGGTGCTCGACGTCGTAGTGCTCCGCCTCCAGCAGCTCGACCAGGAGCGCGCCGCTCTCGTCCTCCCGTTCGCCGGCCGCGACGCCGTCCGAGACGGTCACGACCGCCGCCTTCACGTCGGCTCCTTGGTCTTCTCCACCAGCGTCACGTCCGTGATCGACATGTCCCTGTCGATCGCCTTCGCCATGTCGTAGACGGTCAATGCCGCACAGGAGACCGCGGTGAGCGCCTCCATCTCGACACCGGTCTGCGCGGTCGTCTCGACGGTGGCCGAGATCTCGACCGACGCCTCCCGCACCTCGAGCGAGACATCGACGTGCGTCAGCGGCAGCGGATGACAGAGCGGAATCAGCTCGCTCGTCCGCTTCGCAGCCATGATCCCTGCGATCTGCGCCGCGACGAGCGCGTCGCCCTTCGGGAGGTCGCGCAGACGCGCCGCCGTCTCGGCCGCCATGTGCACCGCCCCGTGCGCGACGGCGCGGCGGCGCGACTGGCTCTTGCCGCCGACGTCGACCATCCGCACGTCGCCCGCCTCGTTGAGGTGGCTCAGCTCCGCCATTCCGTCAGCGATGCTAGCGGCGTGCTGTTGCGGCGACTCGATCGAGGGCGGTAAACAGCACATCGAGCCACGAGTTGACGTCGTGCTCGCGCACGTGGGCGCGGATCGCGGCGAGGCGGCGTCGCCGCTCCGCGACGTCCATCGTCAGCGCCGCGTGAATCGCCTCGGCCTGCCCATCCACGTCGAAGGGGTTCACAGACAGCGCCCAGTCGCCGAGCTCGGCATGCGCCCCTGCGTTTTCAGATAAGACAACAACCCCGTCGCGAGCATTGACGAGCGGCGCCTCCTTCGCAACGAGGTTCATGCCGTCGAAGATGGCGTTGACGAGCAGGACGTCGAACTGCTTGTACGCCGCGACCGACTTCGGAAAGTTGTCGTCGACCTCGAGCAGGATCGGGCGCCAGCCGTTCTCCTGAAAGCGGTCGTTGACGCGCCGCGCCTCGCGCTCGACGGCGCCGAGGTACTCGGCGTACTCGGGAATGTCCTGCCGCGAGGGATCGAGCAGCGCGAGCATGGCGACCCGCAGGTGCATCTCCGGATGAGCGTCGAGGTAGAGCTCGAACGCACGGAAGCCGCGGACGATGTTCTTCGACGGATCCGTGCGGTCGACGCGGACGACGAGGTGCTCCGGCCGCACCGCGCTGATGTCGCGCTCGGCCGACAGCACCGCCTCGCTCTCCGCCAGCTCGTCGAACTCGGCGGGATCGACCGAGATCGGCGCCGTCACCGTCTTCTGCGTCACGTCCTCGCCGAGCACCTCTCGCGCGCTGTAGATGAAATTGCGGCGCCAACGATTCGTGTGAAAGCCGATGACATCGTTGGCGATCAGCCCCTCGTGGATCGCGGAGCGCATCGCGCGCGGCAGCACGCGCCAGTAGTCCGGCTGCGGCCACGGCACGTGCACGAAGTGCATCAGCGTCGCGTCGGGGCGCACGTCGCGAACGAGCTTTGGCGCGAGGTACAGGTGGTAGTCGTGGAAGAAGACGGCCGCGTCGGGCTCACGCTCGAGCTCGGCGAGCACCGCCGCCGCAAACCCGGCGTTCGCGGCCACATAGCCGTCGCGCCACGCGCGATGGAACGCGGCGTCGACCTTCGGCGTGTACGCGAGCTCCCAGAGGGAGTGCTGGACGAACCACAGCATCGGGTTCGCGACGACGTTGTAGTACCAGTCGTACGCCTGCGGGTCGTGGGCGACGAGGTGCAGCCGGCAGCCGTCGGCATCGAGTGCCGTGCCCGCACGGTCGCGTTCGGCGTCGTTCGTCGCGCTCGCAACCCAGGTGACGTCGTGGTACTGCAGCAGCGAGCGGAGCGCGGTGGCAAGCCCGCCGCTACTGCGACGCGGCGTGCCGTCGCGGTCGTACGCGACGGGACCGCGGTTGGAGACGATGATCAGCTTCCGGCGCAAGGCGCCAGGGTATCCCCGCTACGCGGGTGCCGAAACGACGGCGACTTCTGCGCCGGAGGTGTCGTTGCCGAGCAGCTGATTGAAGAGCACGAGCCAGTCGCGAAGCAGCCGCGGCGTGAGGAAGTGCCGGCGGACGAACTCCTTGCCGTGCAGCGCCCGCTGTCGCGCCTCACCGGGGTCACGCAGCACCTCGATGCACGCCTCGGCGCACTGCGTCGACGACTCGACGAGCCAGCCCGTCTCGCCGTCCTGGATCTGCGCGACGATCCCGCCGACGCGCCCTGCCACGGTCGGGCGCGTCTTCCAGAGAGCCTCGGTCACGGTCAGGCCGAAGCCCTCCTTGATCGACTTCTGCAAGACGGCCGCCGAGTGCACCTGGAACGCGTTGACCTCGACCGACCCGACGTTGTTGAGGTTGGAGAGGATGTAGATGTCCGGGTCGCCGGCGGCGTATGCGACCGTCTGGTTGTAGTAATCCCACCCCTCGGGGTCGTCGTGCGCCATCGAGCCGACGAGCGCGAGCTGCACGTCCGGGAAGCGCTCCTTGACGATGCGGTACGCGTCGATGACGCCCAGCGGGTCCTTCCACGGGTCGAAGCGGGAGACCTGTGTCACGAGCGGCCGCTCGACGTCGATGCCGAACTGGTCGACGATGTACGCCGCGTCCTCCGGCGAGAGTGCCATGTTCTTCGGGGCGAGCGGGTCGATCGCAGGCGGCCAGATGTAACAGGGCGGCAGTCCTTCGGCCTTCGGCACGTACTCGCGCATGTGGAAGATCGCAGCGTCGTAGCGGCGCAGCGACGGCAGGAGCACGTCGAAGACGTCCTGATTCGGCGTCGAGAAGTCGATGTGCCCGCGCCAGATCCACTGCGCCTGCGACTCGGGGAAGGAATCGATCATTCCGACCGGCTGCGGGTCGTGGACGACGACGAAGTCGTAGTCGTCCTCGAAGTCCTGCGCGTTCAGCTCCTGGTAGCGCTTGAAGATCGCCTGCTGCTCGGCGTCAAGCCCTTGCGGGTTCCCTTGCAGCGCGTTGTGGATCGTCTTGGTGACGTTGTAGAACTCTTCCGCGCCGCGGATGATGCGCCACTCAGTCTCGAGCCCGGCATCCTGCATGAGCGGGACCAGCGTGTAGTTGATCTCGGCGACGCCGCCGCCAAACGCGGTAGCGGACAGGTGGACGACGCGTTTGCCGGCAAGCGGCTCGGCGAGCCGCCGGATCTCGTCCATCAGCCCTCGCGTTGCGATCGTTGCGTAGTCGCCGAGCGACTTGTGGCCGACGTTGACGAGTTGGAGCATGGTCTAG
>JBJMJL010000104.1:0-7051 GCA_045806365.1 Gaiellaceae bacterium | reverse complement strand
CGCGCCGCCGCGCTGCACGACGTAGAGGTTTCCGTCGGCATCGCCGGTCAGACCCTCGATCGGAAGCGTGCTCCTGAAGACCGTGGTCCAGCTCGCATCGCCGGCGGACGGGGGCTTCGCGGCCGTGCTGAACGCGGACGTGAGCGCGAATCCCGTCGCCACAGCGACTCCCACGACGACGGCAACTCGAAGCCGAATACTGCGCATGTGACCTCCCCCTCCTGCCCCTTCGGAACCAGGACGAGGGAATGGTATTACCGATAGACCGACGCTACTGGCCGACCGGGTGCCAGACCGTCTTGAGCTCGAGGAACGACGCGATGTCCCAAGGGCTCTGCGCGTCGGCATCGCCGCGCACCACCCGCTTCACGTTCTCCGCGGCGGCACGCTCGAGCTCGGGCGACTCGCCGTCCGCGCCGGTCAGGTCGAGCGCGTTGACGTCCATGTGCGACGCGAGCCACGGCGCCAGCTCCGCACGGCGTCCCGTCAACAGGTTCACTGCACCGCCGGGGACGTCGGACGTGGCCAGCGCCTCCGCGAGCTCGATCGCCGCGAGCGGGCGCGATTCGGACGCAAGTGCGACGACCACGTTGCCGCCCGTGAGCGCCGGCGCCACGCGCGAGACGAGGCCGAGCAGCGCTGGCTCGTCGGGCCCGATCACGGCGACCACGCCCGTGGGCTCGGGCACGGTGAAGTTGAAGTAGGGCCCAGAGACGGGATTGGACGAGCCGAGCACCTGCGCGAGCTTGTCCGCCCAGCCGGCGTACCAGACGATGCGATCCACGGTGCGCTCGACCTCGTCGCGCCCACTGCAGAGCTCGGCGAACTCCGCCGTCCGCGCCTCGATCATCTCGGCGACGCGGTACAGCACCTGGCCGCGGTTGTAGGCCGTCATACCGGCCCACTTCGGTAGCGCGCCGCGCGCCGCGCGGATCGCGTCGCGCGCGTCCTTTCGCGATGCGCGCGCGACGTTCTGGCCCTCTGCCTCGTAGGTGCGTCCCGACTCGGAGCGTGGAAACGCGCCGCCGATGAACAGCTTGTACGTCTTCTTGACGGGAAGCCGGCTCATTTGACGTCGAGATACGGCTCCAACCCGTGCCGTCCGCCCTCGCGGCCGAAGCCGGATTCCTTGTAGCCGCCGAACGGCGAGCTCGGGTCGAAGCGGTTGAACGTGTTCGCCCACACGACGCCTGCACGCAGACGCTCCGCCATCCAGAGGATGCGCGAGCCTTTCTCCGTCCAGACCCCGGCGCTCAACCCGTACGGCGTGTTGTTCGCCTTCTCCACCGCCTCTTCCGGCGTGCGGAACGTCAGGATCGACAGGACCGGACCGAAGATCTCCTCCTGCGCGATGCGGTAGCTCTGCGCGACGTTCGTGAAGACGGTCGGCGCGAACCAGTAGCCCTTCTCCGGCAGGCGGCACGGCGGCTGGTAGATCTCGGCGCCCTCCTCCGCGCCCGACGCGACGAGCTCCTGGATCTTGTCGAGCTGCTGCTTCGAGTTGATCGCGCCGACGTCGGTGTTCTTGTCGAGCGGGTCGCCGACTCGCAGCGTCGTCAGCCGGCGTTTCAGCTTCTCGACGACGGGCTCGTAGATCGACTCCTGCACGAGCAGCCGCGAGCCTGCGCAGCAGACGTGTCCCTGGTTGAAATAGATGCCGTTGACGATCCCCTCGACCGCCTGGTCGAGCGCAGCGTCGTCGAAGATGATGTTCGCCGCCTTGCCGCCGAGCTCGAGCGTCAGCTTCTTGCCCGTGCCGGCGAGCTCGCGCTGAATCGCCTTCCCGACGTCGGTCGAACCGGTGAACGCGACCTTGTCGACGCCGTCCGACTTCACGATCTCGGCGCCGGTGCGACCGTCGCCGGTGACGATGTTGACGACGCCCGGGGGCAGCTCGGCCTGCCGGAGCACGTCGCAGAACAGCAGCGCCGAGAGCGGCGTCGTCTCGGCCGGCTTGAGCACGACCGTGTTGCCGGCGGCCAGCGCGGGAGCGATCTTCCAGGCGAGCATCAGCAAGGGGAAGTTCCACGGGATGATCTGGCCGGCCACCCCGATCGGCTTCGGGCGGCGGTTCGGGAACGCGTACTCGAGCTTGTCCGCCCAGCCGGCGTAGTAGAAGAAGTGCGCGGCGGAGAGCGGCAGGTCGACGTCGCGCGACTCCTTGATCGGCTTGCCGCCGTTCAACGACTCGAGCACGGCGAACTCGCGCGACCGCTCCTGCAGGATGCGCGCGATCCGGAAGAGGTACTTCGCGCGCTCGGCGGGCGAGATGTCCGACCAGCCGTTCTCGAACGCGTTGCGCGCGGCGGCCACCGCGGCCTGCACTTCCTCCGGCGTCGCCTGGCCGACCTCCGCGAGCGGCTCCTCGTCAGACGGCGAGATCGTCGTGTAGGTCTCCTTCGCCTCGAGCCACTCGCCGCCGACGTAGTGTCCGTACCGGTCCTGCAGCGTGACGACGTCGCGGGCCTCGGGCGCAGACGCGTACGTCCATTCGGACGGGACCGGTGCGCGATCCTGCTTTCGCTCGAGCTCAGTCAACGGTGAAGTAGTCCGGGCTTTGGTACGCGCCCGTCTTCTCCTTCCGCAACTGCATCAGCACGTCGTTCAGCAGCGACGACGCCCCGAGCCGGTACAGGTCCGGCGTCAGCCACTCGACGCCGAGTGTCTCGTGCAGCTGCACGAGGTATTGCACGGCCTGTTTCGCCTGCCGGATGCCGCCGGCCGGCTTCATCCCGACCATGCGGCCCGTCTCCTCGTGCACGTCGCGGATCGCCTCGAGCATGCACAACGTCACCGGCAGGGTGGCCGCGCCGGGCAGCTTGCCGGTCGACGTCTTGATGAAGTCGGCGCCTGCTGCCATCGCCAGCAGCGATGCGCGGCGCACGTTGTCGTACGTGCCGAGCTCGGCGACCTCGAGGATGACTTTCAGGTGTGCGTCACCACACGCTTCCTTCACCTGCACGATCTCGTCGTAGACCTTCGCGTAGCGCCCGGACAGGAACGCTCCCCTGTCGATGACCATGTCGACCTCGTCGGCACCGTGCTCGACGACCCAGCGCACTTCGTCGAGCTTCGCCTCGAGCGGCGACTGGCCCGAGGGAAATGCGGTGGCGACAGACGCGACCTTGACGCTCGACCCTTCGACGCGCGCGACCGCAGTCGGCACGAGGTTCGGGTACACGCAGATCGCTGCGACCGACGGCACGCCGGGGTCGCTCGGGTCGGGACGGATCGCCTTCGACGTGAGCGCCGCGACCTTGCCCGGCGTGTCCTGCCCTTCCAGCGTCGTCAGGTCCATCATGCGAACGGCGAGCTCGAGCGCGAAGACTTTCGCCTCGCGTTTGATCGAGCGCTTCGCCAGCGAGGCGGCGCGCTCCTCGAGCGCGACCGCGTCAACCGAGCCGATTCTCGGCAGCCGCGGCTCGAGTGGAAGCTCGAATCCGCGCGGCAGAACGGGCGCCTGCGCCATGAAATGAGTGTAGCTCCCGCCCGTCTGCGGAACTCAGCGCCCGTGGACTGGAGCGAGCTCCATGACCGGCTCTTCGCGGACGCGTGGAACGACGAGCTCGGCCTGTTCCGCTCCAACTATGCGTTCCGCGGCCGCCCGCGGGCTGACGACGACCTCACGACGAGCCTTGCGCGCCTCGGCGGGAACACGCGCGCGATCGAGCGCCCGCTGCTCCGCCACTTCCGCAAATACGCCGCGCGCGACGCGGTCCCCGTCGACTCGACGTGGAACTGGCTCGCACTCGGTCAGCACCACGGCCTGCCCACGCGCCTGCTCGACTGGACCTATTCTCCGTACGTCGCGTTGCACTTCGCGACGGCGCGGCCCGACGGTGACGGCGCGGTGTGGATGGTCGACTACGTGCGTGCGCACGACCGTGCGCCGAAAAAGCTGCGCGAGCAGCTCGAGCGCGAGGCCGCGAACGTGTTCACGACGGAGATGATCAGCGCCGTCGCAGGCGACTTCGACGACCTCGACGACCTTGGCGACGACTTTGTGGTGTTCGTCGAGCCGCCGTCGTTCGACGATCGCATCGTCAACCAGTACGCGCTGTTCTCGCTGATGTCGGATCCGACGATGTCTCTCGACCGGTGGCTCGAATCGCACCCCGACCTGTGGCAGAAAATCGTCATCCCGACCGAGCTGAAGTGGGAAGTGCGCGACAAGCTCGACCAGTCGAACATCACCGAGCGCGTGCTCTTTCCGGGTCTCGACGGCCTCTCGCGCTGGCTCGCGCGCTACTACAGGCCGCGGCGCTAGATCTAGATCCCGAGGCGCTCGAGCAGCGCCTCGTCGCGGCGCCAGCGCGGCTTCACCTTCACGTGCAGCTCCAGGAACACCGGATGGCCGAGCACCGCCTCGATCTCCGGGCGCGCGTTCTTCCCGATGTCGCGGATCTTCGTCCCGCCCTTGCCGATGACGATCTGCTTCTGAGAGTCCGTCTCGACGAGCACGTCGGCCCGAACGACCTTCTCGTCGAGCTCGGTGACCTCGACCGTGATCGCGTGCGGCACCTCGTCTTTCGTCAGACGCAGCGCCTGCTCGCGCACGAGCTCCCCGACCTGCACCACGACGGGCATATCGCTGCGCTGCTCTTGCGGGAAGTACAGCGGCCCCTCGGGCAGCAGCTCGACCAGCTCCTCGCGCAGCGCCGAGATGCCGTCGCCGGTCTTCGCGCTGACCGGATGCAGCGCGTGGAAGTCGCCGAGCTTCGACGCCGCCTCCATCTGCGTTGCGACGTGGCCGCCTTTCAGGCGGTCCACCTTGTTCAGGGCAATCACGACGGGGATGCCGAGCGAGAACACGCGCCGCGCGACGAACCGGTCGCCGGCGCCGATGCGCTCGCGCGCTGAGAGAACGAGCAACACGGCCTCGACGTCCTCGAAGGCGAGATCGACAGTGCGTTGCATGTGTTCGGTGAGCGGATCGAGCGGCCGCTGGAAACCCGGCAGGTCGGCGAGGATCAGCTGATGGTCGTCGCCGTTGGCGATGCCGAAGATGCGCCGCCGCGTCGTCTGCGGCTTGTCCGAGACGATCGCGACCTTGCCGCCGCACAGGGCGTTCACCAGTGTCGACTTGCCGACGTTCGGCCGCCCCGCGACGGCGACGAACCCCGACCTCAAGCCGGCAGGTCCCACGTGTCCGGCAGCAGATCCGCCGCCTTATACGTGGCGAGCTCTCCGGCCGAGTTCAGGAACGTGATCTCGGCGATCCCGAACTCGTACAGCCACTGCCGGCAGCCGCCGCAGGGGGACGCGGTGATGCCGATCGCGGCGATGTCGCCGGGCTTGTAGCCCT
This sequence comes from Gaiellaceae bacterium, assembly GCA_045806365.1. Classification (GTDB taxonomy): domain Bacteria; phylum Actinomycetota; class Thermoleophilia; order Gaiellales; family Gaiellaceae; genus 3-1-20CM-4-69-9. The sequence goes on along the minus strand of JBJMJL010000104.1, from coordinate 1,746 downwards.
CGCTCACCGCCTTCACGAGCGCGGACTTCTCCGCGCACACGCCGAGCGGATACGCCGCGTTCTCGACGTTGACGCCGTCGAAGACCTTGCCGTCCTTCGTCTGCACGGCGGCGCCGACGAGGTACTTCGAGTACGGCGCGTACGCGTTGCGCGAGATGGCGACCGCGCGCTCATACAGCTCCTTGCTCACAACAGTTGGAAGACGGAGAGCGTCACCAGCGCGCCGATGGCGCCGCCGTATGCAACCTCCAGGGTCGAATGGATCCCGGCTTCCACGCGTGTCTGCGCCACGAGCAAGGCCATGATGAACGTCAGAGCGCTGACGATGAAGCGGTGGGAGTCCCCGACGATGTAGGTCGCCGCCATCCAGGCGGCGAAAGCGACCGCGGCGTGGCCGGAGGGAAGCCCGCCGCGCAACGGGGTGCCGCGCCCCGTCCACGCCTTCGTCGCGATCACGACGATGACGGTCAGGACGAGCGCGATCAGCGTGATCTGCGCCGGCGCGTCGCGTAGCCGGTCGAGCACCTCCGACGACTTGTCGGCTGCCTTGCCGGCGAAGACGAGATAGCCGACCGCCACGGCATTCACCGACGCGATCAGCACCGCGCCGGCCGCGATGTCCTTCGCGAGCTTGGCCATCGGGTCGAAGGACGTGGTGGCCGCGTCGATCGTGCCCTCGACGGCGGTGTTGATCATCTCTGCGACGAGCACGAACGTGATCGAAAGCAGGAGCACGATCAGCTCGAGCCGCGACACGCCGACGGCGACGGCAACGATCAGGACCGCCACCGCGACGGCGAAATGGATGCGCATGTTGCGCTGCGTGCGGAGCACGTGGATGACGCCCTCGATCGCGAAGTTGAAGCTCTCGATGATCGACGGTCGGGTTCTCACGCGTGCGCTCGCTCCCGCGCTTCCATCTCGGCGCCGTGGTCGTAGCCGACGAGGTGCAGCACGGCGTGCACGAGCGGCGCACGCCACGCGTCGCCGACGACCTGCGGGCAGAGGACGACGTCCCCGAGCTGGCGCGGCAACTCCGCTGGGAGCTCGTCGCGGCCGTCGAGCGGGAACGCGAGCGCGTCGGTCTCCTCGTCGATGCCGAGATGCGCGGCCTTGAGCGCGCGGATCTCGTCCGGCCGGACGAGCTGGAGGCCGAGCTCGCCGTCGTCGATCCCCTCGTCGCGCAGGACTGCGCGGACCAGCTCGGCCGCGGCGTCGACGTCGAGCTGCGCCCCCGAGCGGTTCGCCACCTCGATCTCGACCATCGCCCTTACTTCCGCCGTTGCGTGCCTGTCTCCTCTGCGTGCAGCTTGTACGCCTCGACGATGCGCTGCACGAGCTTGTGCCGCACCACGTCCTCGTGCCCGAAGCGAATGAACGCGATGCCGTCGATGGAGCCGAGGATGTCCTGCACGTGGATCAGGCCCGACGCCTGCTCGCGCGGCAGGTCGACCTGCGTGACGTCGCCGGTGACGACGACCTTCGACCCGAACCCGAGGCGCGTGAGAAACATCTGCATCTGCTCGGGGCTCGTGTTCTGCGCCTCGTCCAGGATGATGAACGAGTCGTTCAGCGTGCGCCCCCGCATGAACGCGAGCGGCGCGACCTCGATCTCGTTGCGCTCACGCGCTCTCGCGAACCGCTCCGCCGGCATGAACTCGTACAGCGCGTCGTACAGCGGACGCAGGTACGGATCGATCTTCTCAGTGAGATCCCCGGGGAGGAATCCAAGCCGCTCCCCGGCCT
>JBJMJL010000103.1:0-2915 GCA_045806365.1 Gaiellaceae bacterium | reverse complement strand
CCAGCGCGATTTCTTGGCCGTCCGCTTCCACTCCTGTTACGGAGACAGCGCGCGCTCGAGTGCCGCGCCATCCGCAGGATCGGCGTGCGCCGGGAGCACGAGCTCGACGGGCAGGTCGAGCAGCGGGCGCAACCGGTCGGCAGCTTCCTGGGCGGAGACACCCGGCCCGGGCCACTCAGGATGCACCTGGACCCGTTGCCGCGATCGATCAAGGTGTCGGCGACGGGGACGGCACGAACGCTCTCCACGCGCACGCCGAACGGCAGCGTGTCGCCGCCGCGGAACACCTCGCCGCTGACCGGATCCGGATCGGGCGGGTCGGGCGGGGGGACGTGGATCGGCAGGCCGAGCTGCGGCGCGTCGCGGCGATGCCACGGGCAGGTGAGCACGACTGCGGTCGCGCGCTCCCGGAGCTCCGGCGGAACGTCGAGCGGCTCCGGCGGTAGGGTCACGCGCGTGGACGAGCTCGCGGTTCCGATCCTGCCCAGTCGCGATCTCGAGCAGACGCTTTCGTTCTACGAGCGCCTCGGGTTCGAGTTGCGCGGCGCCCCGATCGAGCGCTTCCGCTATCTGATCGTCGGCCGCGGAACCGTCGAGATCCACTTCTTCGACGCGCCGGATGTCGACCCGCTGACGACGGATTTCAGTTGCTACGTCCGCGTCCGAGACGCGGACGATTTGTACAACGAGTGGAACCGGATCGGCATCCCAACCGATCCCGCGACCGGGAGCCGCCTGATGCCACCGTGGGATACGGATTACGGCCTGCGCGAGTTCGCGCTCGTCGACCCGAGCGGCAACCTCTTGCGGATCGGGTCGCCCGTCTCCTGAGCCGGCTCACATTTCGCCGTCCGGCACGATGCCGTGCGTGAAGCTCGCCACCTGCTCAGGCGTGAAGGGCGGGACGAAGAGCTCCTCGTTCAGGTCGAAGGCACAGAACATGTGGACGATGTAGTGCATCCGCTGATCGAGGTCTGACCAGTCGCGCGCCCCACAATCGTCGGGCGCGGGTGGAACCGGCTCGAAGCGCGCCAGCAGCTCGATCAAGTCCGCATTCGCAGGCTCAGCGAGCACGGCTGGATACGCGTCCGCCAGGTGCGTCCCGAGCGCGAGTACGCGGCCGGGCAGCGTCAAGGTCATGAACGATTCCGTGATCGCCTCGCGCGCGATCTTGCTCGCGTGGCGTTGTGCTGCCGCTGCGAACGCGCCGACGACGGCGCCGACGGGTCGACGCACCCACGACCACCAGCGCGCCGCTGACGGAACGAGAGCCTCGAGCGTCCGCCGCCCCAGGTCCTGCTGCGTCGCGTACGCGGCGTCCAGCGCCTCGCGAATCTCCGGCTGCAGACGCGTCTGCTCGTGCAGGCCGATCTCGAGATTCGCGAGGACAGCGAGCTCTGCGCGCGTCTTCGGATCGTCCTCCACCCGTCGGAGCTCGTACCGCGTGAATGCCTGGCGCAAGTAGCGCTGTCCCTCGGGCGGATCGCCCGGTCGGAATCGGTCGACGAATCCCTCGTGGAGATAGCGTGCGAACTCCAGCCCGATCTCCTCGAACACCTTGAGGTTTCCGCGGCTGACCGCCTCGCTGGCGGACTCGAACGCGTCGAACGGCGTATGCAGCGCGGCCGTCAAGCGTCCTAAGCGCGAGTCGCGCTGGAAGAGGCCGCGGCGCAGCAAACGGCGCCACAGCGTCGCTAGCGGATGTAGCAGCCAGCGGCCCCCCGCGAGTGTGCGCTCGAGGTGCTCGAGCAGATCCTCACCGCGGATCGTTCGCCCTGCTTGACGCGAGGCCCAAGTCGCATACGTGCACCAGTTTGCGCCCTCACCTCCGCGTGCCGCGAATGCCGCCGCGAGCTGTGAATAGCACTGTGTGATCTCGAGATTCCGGATGATCGGATTCCGGATCGCCACGATGCGGCGGACGTCGTCCTCGCTCGGCGGCACGCGAATCACGGCGCCCGTACCTTACGATCCGCGCGTCGTGTTCACGGTGGAGCAACGCGACGCCCTGCGCGAGCGCGTCCTGGACCTCGCCGAGACGGACGGACGGATCGTTGCCGGCGCCGCCGTCGGCTCGCTCGCGGTCGGCACCGGCGATCGCTTCTCCGACCTCGACCTCACGTTCGCCGTAGCCAACGATGCGCCGGTCGCCGAGGTGCTCGAGGACTGGACACGCACGCTGAGCGACGAGCTCGCCGCAGTGCACCTCGTCGACCTCGAGCGCGGGCCGACGATCTACCGCGTCTTCCTGCTCCCGGACGCACTTCAATTCGATCTGTCGCTGACGCCGGCAGCGCGCTTCGCCGCTGCCGGTCCGCGGTTCCGGCTGCTGTTCGGCGAAACCGCTGAGGGCGAGGAGCGCACGTCCGACCCTCCGGCCGCCAAAGACCTCTTCGGGTGGGGCGTTATCTACGGCCTCCACGCGCGCGCGTGCATCGAGCGCGGGCGTGCTTGGCAAGCCGAGCACTACATCGGCGCCGTCCGCGACCACGCGCTCTCGCTCGCCTGCCTCCGTCGCGGCCTACCTGCGGTACAAGCGCGCGGCTACGACGACCTATCCACCGACGCTCTCGCCGGCTTCGACGGAACCCATGTTGGCTCCCTCGAGCCCGAGCAGCTCCGTAGCGCTCTGTCGGCAGCGGTCCAGGCGCTCGTGCAGGAGGGCAGGGAAGCCGGCGTGCCGAGCGTGGACGCGGTCGTACAGCGGATGCCCGTCTGACGCTTACCGCGGGCGATGCGCGTCCGTGCCGCGCGGAATCGCATGTGCAACGACCTCGTCGAGCGGCGGCGGCACCCGCTCGAGATCGAGCGCGTCGACGAGGAACTGCGCATAACGGATCTTGCGACGGCCGCCGCTGCCCATGAAGCGGCGCAGCTGCTGTGCCAAGGGCCGGCCGTGCCAGGCGCTCTGCTTT
>JBJMJL010000102.1:0-4685 GCA_045806365.1 Gaiellaceae bacterium | reverse complement strand
GAGCTCTTCCTCGACCTGGACGCAGACGAGAGCCAGATCGAGTTCCCGATCGTGTACTGCAACGCGCGCGCCGGTCGCGCCGGCCCATCGCCCGATGAGCTTGCCGAGGACCTGCGGCCTCTTTTGGAGGTGCTGCTCGAGCACATTCCGGCGCCGGCGTACGAGGAAGGGCATCCGCTCCAGGCCCACGTCACGAATCTCGACGCGTCGCCTTACGTCGGCCGGCTCGCGCTGTGCCGGATACGACAGGGCACGATTCGGAAGGGCCAGCAAGTCGCGTGGTGTCGGGCCGACGGGCGCATCCAGCGCGCGAAGGTCACCGAGCTGTACGTCACCGACGCGCTCGACCGCGTCGACGCGGACGAGGCGGGTCCGGGCGAGCTCGTCGCCGTCGCAGGGATCCCGGAGGTGACGATCGGGGAGACGCTGGCCGATCTGGACGATCCGCGTCCCCTCCCGGTTATCGGCGTGGACGAGCCGAGCCTCGCGATGACGATCGGGATCAACACGTCGCCGCTCGCCGGCCAGGACGGCAATCGTCTGACCGCGACGATGATCGAGGCTCGGCTCCGGCAGGAGCTCGTCGGGAACGTGTCCCTTCGCGTGCTGCCGACGGCGCAGCCCGACACCTGGGAGGTACAGGGACGAGGCGAGTTGCAACTCGCCGTGCTCGTCGAGCTCATGCGACGCGAGGGCTTCGAACTAACCGTCGGCAAACCGCAGGTCGTGACGCGCGACATCGACGGAGCCGTGCACGAGCCTGTGGAACGCCTCTCGATCGACGCTCCCGACGAGTACATAGGCGTGATCACGCAGCTGCTCGCATTGCGCAAGGGCCGGCTCGAGCAGATGGTCAATCACGGCACGGGCTGGGTGCGCATGGAGTACCTCGTCGCGGCTCGCGGCCTGATCGGCTTCCGCACCGAGTTCCTGACCGAGACGCGCGGCACCGGCATTCTCCACCACGTCTTCGACGGCTACGAGTCGTGGCACGGCGACCTGCGGACCCGGCCGAGGGGCAGCCTCGTAGCCGACCGTCGCGGCGCGGCGACCGCGTTCGCGCTCCTCAACCTGCAAGAGCGAGGGCAGCTCTTCGTGGTCCCCGGGGCAGACGTCTACGAGGGGATGATCGTCGGCGAGAACGCTCGCGCGGAAGACCTCGACGTCAACCCGACGAAGGAGAAGAAGCTCACGAACATGCGCTCGTCGACGGCCGACGAGCTCGTGCGGTTGATACCCGCGCGCGTGATTTCGCTGGAGCAGGCGCTGGAGCTCATCGGCGAGGACGAGTGCGTCGAAGTGACGCCGAATCACGTGCGCCTGCGGAAGGTCGAGCTGTCGACCCAAAGGCGCCAAACGGCGGCCTCGCGGAAGTCGCGCGGCCTTGCCGCAGTGTAGGCGCCGAGCTGCGCTGAGGCCTGGCTAGATTCGGCGACGCTCTAGGGCAGTGAGACGGTGAGCGTGAACGAGCCGTTCCCGCGTGTTCGGATCACTTTCACAGTCCGCGCACGCAGACCACCGCAGATCGTCGTGTGAGCCGACGCTCGGCCTCGAGCGACGACCGTGTGCCAGTTGAGGATGGCGATCCGAACGTCGGCCTGGCTCGTCGCTGACGCGGCGAATGTCCCGTCCAGCCTGGATAGAAACCTGAACCTTCGAACTGACGGCCCGTGTGCATTAAAGCGCCCGCGGTACGACTCCGTCCGGTTCCCTGTCCAGGGGTCGAGCACGTCAGCCGCGAGTGCCGGGGGTGCGTCAGCACCTGGATACAGCACGGTGTCGAGCACGCCCCAAGGGCCGACGTGTTGCCCCTCCTTCCGCTCGCTCACCCCGCGGTATGTCTCCGCGAATCCTTCTCCCGGATTGAGTCGGTAGAGCAGGGACTCGTCGCCCGGGAAGACGACATGCGCCTTCGACAGCGCGCAAATGTTCATGGCTGTCGCCCAGCGCTTGGCGCCCCAGTCGAGCGCACGCCATGGCGCGTTGCTTCGATTCGCCGCGACGTGGTGGCCGTACTCGTGGGTGAGCACGGATTCGGCGCTCACTCTCGGCGTGTCTTCACCCGGCGCAACGATGGTGCCCGAGCCGTAGCAACCGAGGACGTCGTGAACGAGATCCGCGGCACCGCTACAGAGCCGGTTCGCTTCGGGTGGTGTGGCTAAATAGACCGTCACCCGTGCGAGCTCTGACCCGTGCATCAGCCCACCGAGGAAGTCGGCCCAGCGCTGATTCGCTGCCTCGTCGACCGCGTAGCTAGCCGACGCGTAGATCGTCACGCGCTCCCCTGAGCGCGTTGTGTATTCCCCGCCCCAGAATCCGGCCGGCGGCCCGGCCGAACGCAGCATCCCTTCGGGAATCGCTACGGCCGCACCGATCTGCGCGCGGTGCGGGCGGTCAAGCTGTCGTACGAGCTGCGCGGAGCTCGCAGGCACGACCAGCGCGCCGACTCCGATGACGAGGGCCGAGGCCAGAACGAGGCCGAAGCTTCGCGCTCGCTCGAGCGGTGGCGGACGCTGTTGCACGAGGACCGTGTGTAGTTTCGCACTTTCTCCCCTGCTATCCGAATGCGCCGCGTTCGCATTCCGGCGCAGCCGGCCGCGCGCCTTGAATCCTGCTGCTCAAAGCCGGACTATTTGCGTAGTGCGATGCTCGAGGTGCGTCGATGAGCTTTAGGTCGTACGAGGATGCCTGCTCGGCTCATCGGTGGGTTGTGCCTGCGCGCTACAACCTCGCTGCCGACGTCTGCGACAAGCATCCCCGCGACAAGCCCGCGATGCTGTGGGAGAGCTTCGACGGCTCTTACCGCGAGCTCGTCTGGGGCGAGCTTCAGGATCTCGCGAACCAAGCCGCGCATACGCTTGCAGCGCGCGGGGTCGAGCGTGGAGACCGCGTTGCCGTGGTCTTGCCGCCCACACCCGAGACGGCAGCGATCTTCTTTGGCGTCTGGAAGCTGGGCGCGATTTTGCTTTCGATGTCGGTGCTCTACGGGGACGAGTCGATCCGGCACCGGCTCACCGACTCCGCCGCGAAGCTCGTCGTCACCGACGCGGCGAATGCCGGGCGCTTCGTCGCTGCAACGACCGAGCTCTTGCTCGTGGACGACGAAACGCTCCTCGACGCCTCGACTGATCCGATCATGTGCGACACCTCGGCCGACGATCCGGCGCAGCTCTATTACACGTCGGGCACCACGGGCCTCGCGAAAGGCATCGTCCATGCGCATCGCTACATCCTTGGGCACGAGGAGTTCGTCTACTGCCACGAGACCGAGGACGGCGAGCGTTTCCACGGCATGGGCGAGTGGGCGTGGGCGGCAGGTATTGCGCCGCTCCTCGGGCCGTGGCGTCTCGGCGCGCTGCAGTGCGTCTACCGCCGCGAGGGCGGTTTCGACCCCCACAAGCAGCTCGACTTCCTCAGCCGCCATCAGGTCACGAATGTGTTCACGACGCCGACGGCGATGCGCGCGATGATGTCGATCGGCGACGCTCGGACACGCTATCCGCAGATCTTCCGTCGCGTTTGCTCGGCCGGTGAGCCGTTGAACCCTGAAGCAATTCGGTGGTTCCGCGAGCAGTACGGCGTGACGGTGCTCGACTACTACGGCCTGACGGAGTCGTACCCGCTCGTTGCGAATTACCCGTTCATGGACGTGCGTGAGGGATCGATGGGCAAGCCCATGCCCGGCTGGGACGTCGAGATCCTCGACGAAGACGAGAAGCCCGTAGCGGCCGGCGAGCGCGGCGAAATCTGCCTGCGCGCGCGCTCGAATCCGCACTACCCGCTTGGGTATTGGCAGCGGCCGCAAGAAAGTGTCGAGGTGTTCGGAGGGGATTGGTTCCACACCAATGATGCGGCTCGCCAGGACGAGCACGGCTACGTCTGGTACGAGGGTCGAGCCGACGACGTCATCATCTCGGCCGGGTACAGGATTGGTCCATTCGAGGTCGAGTCCGCCTGCCTCGAGCACCCCGCCGTGCGTGAGGCCGCAGCCGTAGCCTCGCCCGACGAGTTGCGCGGCAACGTCGTCAAGGCATTCATCGTCCTCGCGGAGCACCACGAGGCGTCGGACGAGCTCGCCGAGGAGATCAAGGGCTTCGTCCGAGAGCGCCTGTCGGCGTACGCCTACCCCCGGCGAGTCGAGTTCGTCGACGATCTGCCCAAGACACTGACCGGGAAGATTCGCCGCATCGAACTTCGCGAGCTCGAGCGGAGCTCAGTACCGGTCGATCTCGAGTAGGCGCTCGTCGCTGATTCCGAAGTGGTGGGCGATCTCGTGCAGGACGACGCGTCGCACCTCTGTGCGAAGCAGTTGCGCGTCGTGCCCATAGAGACGCATGAGCGGGCCGCGGTAGAGCGTGATCTTGTCCGGGAGCGCGCCTCCGTAGTGGCTGCCGCGTCTGGTGAGCGGTACGCCTTGGTAGAGACCGAGAAGCGGTTGGCCAGAAGGTGGTTCGTCTTCGACCACGATGTCTACGTTCGACATGTGTCCGCGCAGATCCGACGGGAGCGAGTCGAGCGCGGCCTGTGCGTACTCCTCGAACCGCTCTGCCGGGTCGAGGTGATCGCTTGTCACTCAGTGTCCAGAGCGTGTGCGACGACGGATTCCGAGTCGCGCCCGCACAGCTCTGTCCTCCTGTCCGTCCCTGCTCGCCGCCCAGACGAAGAGGCCGAGCACGAGCACCACG
>JBJMJL010000101.1:0-20787 GCA_045806365.1 Gaiellaceae bacterium | reverse complement strand
GAGGCTCGACTCGAGCTGCCGCGTCATCCGTTCCCGCGAGAGACCGCGATCCGCGCCGGCGGCCATCGGGTTGAACGTCTTCGTGACGATCACGGGACGGCTGCCGCGGCCGGCGATCCACTTGCCGATCCACTCCTCGCTGCGGCCCCCGCCGTACGCGTCTGCCGTGTCGAAGGTGCGCATCCCGAGCGCCCACGCCGCATCCATCAGCTCAAACGCCTGCTCCTCGGTCTCGCCCTGCCCGAAGAACTCGGGCGCTGACCCGACCCCGCCGAAGTTGCCCGCGCCGAGGACGAGCCGCGAGACCTCGACGCTGCTTGCGCCTAGCTGACGGCTCTCCATCCGGCGATTCTCGCTCAGGAGGGGCGAGCGAGGTGCTTACGCAGCGCGGCGAGCCTCGAGTCCCATTCGGCCCCGACGCTCGCCATCCAGTCCATCGCCGCGGCGAGCGGTCCGGGGGTGAGCTCGTAGCGCGTCTCCCGTCCCTCGCGGCGGCTCACGACGAGCCCGGCCTCGTTGAGCGCGGCCAGGTGCTTCGCGACTGCCTGCCGCGTGACCGGCAGCTCTGCCGCCAGCTCCGTCGCCGTCGCCGTCTCGCGCTCGGCGAGCGCTTCGACGACGTAGCGCCGGTTCGGATCGGCCAGCGCGTCGAAGACGCGGCCGGTCGGGTCGGTCACGCGTAGCTGAGGGCGAGCGCGCGGAGCGCGAGTGCCGTCGCAAACTGCGGGGTCGACTCGCGGACGAGCAGACGCGTTCCCTGCTCGACCTCCTCGAGCGTCAGTTCGACGGTGCCGTCGTCGTCCCAGTCGAGCACCAGGCGTTCGGGCGGCGTCGCCTCGACGACGGTGGCGCGGCGCTCCTCGCCGTCGTCCCAGCGGAAGACGCCCTCGCCGCCTTCGGTGGCGTCGAGCTCGACGTCGTTCGCGAACCATTCCTCGAGCTGCTCCGGATCGGTCAGCGCCTCCCAGACCTCGTCGGGCGTGACAGGGAACACGATCTCACGGGTCACTTCCACGACTCCTCCAATCCGCAACCGATGGGTTGCGTATACTCGCAACCGACAGGTTGCACTTTACAGGAGGCTCTCGATGCCGCTGATCCCGATGGTCGTCGAGCAGGACGGCCGCTACGAGCGCTCCTTCGACATCTACTCGCGCCTGCTGCGCGAGCGGATCGTCTTTCTCGGCCAGGAGGTCGAGGACGGCATCGCCAACGTCATCACCGCCCAGTTGCTCTTCCTCGAGGCCGAGGATCCCGAGCGGGACATCTCGCTGTACATCAACTCGCCGGGCGGCTCGTCGTACGCCGGGATGGCGATCTACGACGCGATGCAGTACGTGCGCCCGGACGTGCAGACGATCTGCACCGGGATGGGCATGTCGGCCGCCGCCATGATCCTGTCCGGCGGCGCGGCGGGCAAGCGCTTCGCGCTGCCGAACGCGAAGGTGATGATCCATCAGGGCTCCGGCGGTTTCCGCGGCTCGCCGGCGGACATCCAGATCGCCGCGAAGGAGATCCTCGAGATGACGCGGCGGATGGCGGAGATCATCGCGCGCCATTCCGGCCAGCCGCTCGAGCAGGTGATGAAGGACATCGACCGCGACCGCTTCATGACGCCGGACGACGCGGTCGCATACGGGCTCGTCGACGAAGTCATCCAGCCCGCCGACAAGCGGTTTGCGAGGAAGTCGTGATGGAGACCGGCGGCGCAGTTCGCGAGCACAGTCGTCCCGTCACAGGCTGGCGGGCGTGGGTCGTCACCGAAACACCGTCCGGCCTCAAGCTCGCGTCGGTGCTGCACGACCTCGTGTGGCCGCACGGACGCGCCGTCGTCGCGGAGTGCCGCCGCGACGACGATCCGTTCGCCGCCGCAATCGCCGCGCACCCGGTGCCGGGCGCGATCTGCAACTGCGGCTTCCACGCGGCGCGCGATCCGGTCGACGCGCTGTCCTATGCGCGCGGGCGAGACGGGCCGGGGACGGTCTGCCGCATCCTCGGCGAGGTGACACTTTGGGGACACGTCGTCGAGACGCAAAGCGGCTGGCGCGCGTCGCATGCATATCCTGCGCGGCTGTACGTGCCGGACAGCGAGCTGGCGGCGGCGCTTGCTCCCTATAGCGTGCCGCTGTGCGAATCGCCCTCCTCGCCGACATGCACGGCAACGCCGTCGCGTTCCGCGCGGCGCTCGCCGACCTGGAGGCGCGCGAGCCGGACCTGATCGTCGCGCTCGGCGACGTCGCGCAGGGCGGCCCGCAACCGCGCGAGTGCGTCGACCTCCTCCGCGAGCTCGACTGCCCGTGCGTGTACGGAAATTCCGACCACTTCCTCGTCACGCTCGACCCAGGCGGCGAAACCGCGGACGAACGGCAGCTCGAGACGGCGCGCTGGTCGCGAGAGCAGCTCGGCGACGACGGCCTCGCCTTCCTGCGGAGCTTTCGGCCGACGGTGCAGGCCGGCCGGATCCTGTGCTGCCACGCGACGCCGACCTCGAACGAGGACGTCGTACTGCCGACGACCGATCCCGACACGATCGCTCAGATCGATGCGGACGCAGTCGCGGCCGGCCACGTGCACCTCCAGTGGCTGCGCCGCCTCGGACGGACGCTGTGGTTCTGCGTCGGGGCGGTCGGGATCTCGCGGTACTGCGAGTACGCTCTCGCCGACGCCGACACGCTCGCCGTCGAGTTCCGCCGCATCCCGTTCGACGTCGACGAGCTCCTCGCTGCGGCGCGAACGGCCGGCTTCCCTTTCTACGAGCAGTGGGCGCCGCAGTGGAGGTCGTAGACGAGTTCGCTCACGGGCTCGGCTGGGTCGAGGACGAGTTGATGCAGCGCTGCTCGCATGCGCTCTTCGCCGACGGCCGGACCTGGCTGATCGATCCTCTCGACGCTCCGGTCGTCGACGAGCTGGCGTCGGTCGCGGGCGTGATTCAGCTGCTCGACCGCCACGAGCGCGATTGCGCGGCGATCGCAGCGCGTCTCGGCGTGCCGCACCACGCGATCCCGCAACAGCCGATCGAGCAGTTCGAGTTCGTGCCGATCCGGATGAAGCGCCGCTGGCGAGAGGTGGCGCTCTGGTGGCCGGCCGAGCACGTGCTCGTCTGCGCCGACGCGCTCGGCACCGCGCGCTACTTCCGGCTCTTCGGCGGCCGCCTCGGCCTGCACCCATTCCTGCGGCTACGCCGCCCGAAGCAGCTCGCCGCGCTGACCCCGCAGGTGATTCTGTGCGGCCACGGCCGAGGGGTGTTGAACGACGCGGCCGCGGCTCTCGCCGCGGCGCTCTAGCGCACGCGCGGCGGCGTAGCCCGCCGCGACGGCGACGCCGCCCGCTGCTGCATCGAAGAAGAAGTGGTTGCCGGTCGCGACGACGATGATCAGCATCACGACGGGATAGCTCCAGCCGGTCACGCGCGCGAGGCGACCGCGTGCCACCGACGCGAGCGTCACGCCGACGAGCAGCGCGTATCCGAAGTGCAGGCTCGGCACGGCCGCGAACGGGTTGTACAGGCTGCCGAGGAAGTCGGAGCTGAGGTTGACCTTCGCGTTGTCGGACACGGTGTCGACGAAGCCGAGGCCGGCCAGCCGCGGCGGCGCGACGGGGAGGAGGAGGTAGAGCGCAAGCGCAATCCCCGTCGCGCCGATCAGCGTGTTGCGGACGAGCGCGAACCGCTCGGGATGACGGCGGTAGAGCCAGATCAGGAAGGTCGCCGTTCCGGCGAGGTGCAGCGCGATGTAGGCGACGCCGAGCACGGCCGGGGCGCCGGGGACCCACTGCGCGCCGTGCTGCACGGTGCGCTCGCCGAAGACGTGAAGGTGATGCTCCAGCCCGACGATCCATTCCGTATGCGCCCGCGCGGCTGCCAGCGTGCCGTGTCCCTGGCCGCGGACGATTTCGTAGAGACCGTAGAGAGCTGCGAGCGTGGCGACCTCCGCCGCTCCGCGGTGGGGAGAGGATGCGGTACCGCGAAGGGACGCCACGCTCATGAGAACGAGGCTAGGGGGCCGCAAGCGGCTGCGCAGTGCGGGTAGCCCTACTCTCGCCTACGGTGGACGCGAGTAGGCTCCTTGCATGCTGCGCGTCTCGATCGCCGCGCTGGCGGTCCTGACGGCGCTCGTCGGTCCGGCGGGCGCGGCGCGGCCGACAGATCCGCTCGCGGCGACGCTCGACTACGAATCCGTCGACTTGCCCGCCGCGTGGGACCTCGAGACCGGCTCGCCCGACGTCGTGATCGCCGTCGTCGACAGCGGCGTCGACGCAGCGCATCCCGATCTCGCAGGCGCGCTCGTTCCCGGCCACAACTTCCTGAACGAGAGCGACGACACGACCGACCCGGTCGGCCACGGCACGGCGGTCGCGGGCATCCTCGCGGCGCGCGCAAACAACGGGATCGGCGCTGCCGGAGTCTGCTGGAACTGCCGGATCATGGCGCTGCGCGTACTGCGCCCGGAAGGCTTCGCCCTGAAGACGACCATGGCCCGCGCGATCGACTACGCGGTCGACCACGGCGCTGCCGTGATCAACGTCAGCCTCTACGGCGAGGACCGCAACGGATTCCTGCACGACTCGATCCACCGCGCGCGCGAAGCCGGCGTGCTCGTGGCGACGGCGGCGGGAAACGAGGGCTGGAGCCTGCTCGAGTATCCGGCCGCCTATCCGGACGTGATCTCTGTCGGCGCGACCGACGAGGACGGGGCGCTCGCGTTCTATTCCAACCGCGGGCCGTGGGTGAAGCTCGCCGCGCCCGGCTGCGTGCTGACGACGCAGGTGGGCGGCGGCTTTGGGGCCGGCTGCGGAACTTCCGGCGCGACGCCGATCGTCGCCGGCATCGTGGCGCTGCTGCGCGCGCACGCGCCGTTCGCATCGTCAGAGCAGATCGAGGCGGCGCTCGAGCGCACGGCACGCCCCGTCGCCGGCGTGCGCTTCGGCCGCGTCGACGCGTTCGCGGCGCTGCAACTGCTCGGCCAGCCGGGTCTGCACCTGCGGCCGGTGGTCGAGGGCTATGCCGGCATCGGGCGCACCCTCCGCGTCTACACGGGCGTGTGGGCCGGCGCGCCCGCGACGCTCGAGTACACGTGGATCCGCGGCGCCCGCACGGTCGTCGGCCACCAGCTGGCGTACACGGTCAGGCGCGCCGACCTCGGCGCGCGCCTGCGGTGTATCGTCACCGCCCGCGCGGCGACGGACGTCGTCACCGCGACGAGTCCGAGAACCGAACGGGTACGGGTCCACTGACATGTGCTTCGACCTCGACTCCGCCCCACCGATCCCCGTCATCCGCGGAGCGGCCGTCTCGCACGAGGAGCTCATCCTCACCGCGAAGGACGGAAACCGCTTCGCGGCGTTCGCGGCAATGCCCGACGACCCGGGCGCGGTCGGCGTCGTGATCCTCCCGGACGTGCGCGGCCTCTATCGCTTCTACGAGGAGCTGGTGCTGCGGTTCGCCGAGCGAGGGATGACGGCGATCGCGTTCGACTACTTCGGCCGCACCGCAGGCGCAGAGAAGCGCGGGGACGACTTCGAGTACCGGCCGCACGTCGAGCAGACGACGCCCGAGGGCGTCCAAGCCGACGTCGCCGCGTGCGTGCACTGGCTGCGTGATCACGGAGCCCGCACGCTCTTCACCGTCGGCTTCTGCTTCGGCGGCAAGAACTCGTGGCTCGCCGCCGCCGAAGCCCACGGCCTCGCCGGCGCGATCGGGTTCTACGGGCGGCCGGCCGACGCGGCCGCGCGCGCCGACGAGCTACAGGCGCCGATCCTCGCGCTCCAGGCCGGAGCCGACCAAAACATCACGGCGGACGACAACGCCGCCTTCGAGCAGGCGCTGCAGGACGCCGGGGTCGAGCACGAGCTGGTCACGTACGCGGGCGCGCCGCACAGCTTCTTCGACCGCAAGCAGGACGAGTTCGCCGAGGCGTCGGAAGCTGCCTGGGGCAAGGTGCTCGCCTTCATCGAGCAGCACTCTTAGCGCCTTCTTACGACGACCCGCTACCGTCGTCGCCCGTGGGCGAGGTGCGCATCACACGTCGCGACTCGCTGATCCGCCTGGGCGGCTTCGCGCTGACGGCGCTCGGCGTCGCCGGGCTCGAAGCGCGCGAGACCGACGCAGCAGCCGTGTCGTGCGTCCTGACGCCCGAACAGACGGACGGCCCGTATTACATCGCCGGCGAGAAGCTGCGCCGCAACATCACCGACGGCAGGCCGGGCGCGCCGCTCGTCCTGCGCACCTTCGTCGTCGACGCGTCGACGTGCAAGCCGATCCGGAACGCCGCCGTCGACATCTGGCACGCAGACGCGGCGGGCATCTACTCGGGCTTCGGCGCCGGTGCGTCGAATCGAACGTTCATGCGTGGGATCCAGCGGACGAATGCGAAGGGACTCGCGGAATTCCGCACGGTCTATCCGGGCTGGTACCAGGGACGGACGGTGCACATTCACGTCAAGGTGCACGTCGGCGGCAACGTCGCCCACACCGGCCAGCTCTACTTCTCGGATGCGCTCACGGACAGGGTCTACGTCCGGGCGCCGTACAGCGCGCGACCGAACCGGACGACCCGCAATGCGGACGACATGATCTATCGCAACGGCGGCCGTCGCTCGCTCGTGGCCGTGAAGAAGAACAGCGCCGGCGTGTACGTTGCGACGATCACGATGGGCGTCCAGAGGACCTAAACGCTCACCCGCCGCGAAGTCCTCGCCCGCGGCGCGGCGCTCGCCGTTAGCGCGATTCCTTTTGCGGAGTCGCTCGCGCGTGCCGCCCCGCCGGGTGGCAGCTTCCGCGAGCTCGAGCGCTCGCTTCGCGGCGACGTCGTGCGCCGCGGCGCGAGCGGCTATAACGCCGCGCGCGTCCTCTACAACACCCGCTTCGACGGCGTCAAACCGCAGGCCGTCGTCTACTGCGAGTCACTCGCGGATGTGCAGAAGACCGTGCGTTGGGCGCGTAGGCATCACGTTCACATCGTCCCGCGCTCCGGCGGCCACAGCTACGGCGGCTACTCCACCACCGCGGGTGGCGTGATCGTGGACGTCTCGAGGCTCAAGGCGATCTCGCTCACCGCGGACAAGCGCGCAGCGGTCGGAGCCGGCGCCGAGCTGATCGACGTCTATTCGGCGCTCGCACCGCATGGGCGCACGATCCCGGCAGGGACCTGCCCGAGCGTCGGGATCGCCGGGCTCGCGCTCGGCGGCGGCGTCGGCTTCCTCGCCCGCAAGTTCGGGCTCACGTGCGACAACCTGCTCGAGGCGACGGTCGTGCTCGCCGACGGAACCGCTGTCGTAGCGAGCGCGCACAGCCACCCCGACCTCTACTGGGCGCTGCGCGGCGGGGGCGGCGGCAACTTCGGGATCGTCACCCGGCTCGTCTTCCGCACCCGTCCGGTCGGCGAAGTCGCGACCTATTCGCTGGCGTGGCGGTGGTCGGATGCGAGGCGCGTCGTCGCCGCCTGGCAGAAGCTCGCGCCGCACGCGCCCGACGAGCTCTTCTGCGTGCTCAACCTGAATTCGGCCCCTGCGATCATCTCGGCAGGTCAGTTCGCTGGGACGGAGGCGCGGATGCGGGAGCTCCTGCAGCCCCTCGTCGACGCCGCACCGCCGACGCGGTACACGACGGTGACGCGCAGCTACCTGAGCGCGGTGCACATGTGGGCGGGCTGTGCGACGCTGACGCTCTGCCACGCCGCGGGCCGGTCGACGTTCGCTGCCAAATCGAGCTATGCCAACCGGCCACTCAGCGCCGCCGGGATCGACGCGCTCGTCCACGGCATGGAGACGTACACCGGGCCGGGCTCCGGGATCGTCCTGCTCGACTCCTCCGGCGGCGCGATCAACCGAGTCCCGAAGGCCGCGACGGCGTTCGTCCACCGCGACGCGCTCTTCTCCCTGCAGTTCCTGGCGTATGCCGTGCCGCCGAATGTCGCGTGGCTTCGCAGCTACTACGCCGCGATGCGGCCACACCTCTCGGCGTTCGCGTACCAGAACTACATCGATCCCGAGCTACCGCACTGGCAGCGCGCCTACTACGGCTCGAACCTCCCGCGGCTGCAGCGGATCAAGCGCCGCTACGACCCCCACAACGTCTTCCATGGGCCCCAGACGATCCGGCCTACTCACTGACCGGCAAGGTGCCGGTGACGCTCGTGCCCTTGCCGGGCGGGCTGATCACGAAGAGCGTCCCGGCAGCCGCCTCGGCGCGGTCGCGCAGGCCGACGATGCCCGACCCTCCGCGTGGATCGGCGCCGCCGCGGCCGTCGTCGACGATCTCGAAGCGCAGCACGTCGCCCTCGCGCGTGAACTTCACGTCGGCGCGTGTCGCCTGCGCATGCTTGGCGACGTTCGTCAGGGCCTCCATGCAGATGTAGTAGGCGGTCGCCTCGATGTGATCGGGTAGCCGCCCGTCGAGCGCCTTGACATGAACGTCGATGGGCAGGCGTTCGCCCAGCGCCTTCAGCGCGGGGCCGAGCCCCTGCTCGGTCAACGCGGCTGGATGGAGGCCGCGCGCGAGCTCACGCAACTCCGCCAGCGCCTTGTTGAGCTCGTCCGCGGCGCCCGCGAGGAGCCGCTCGAGCGCGGCGGGATCCGAGTCGAGCTTCGTCCGCGCGAGCCTGAGCGTGAGGGCCAGCGAGACGAGGCGCTGCTGTGCGCCGTCGTGCAGGTTCCGTTCGAGCTTGCGGCGCTGCTCGTCGCCGGCCTTGACGATGCGAGCGCGCGACGTCTGCAGGTCTTCGCGCGCCTGCGCGCTCGCCACAGCGAGCGAGACGAGCTCGCAGAACGCGCTCAGGCGCGCTTCGCTGTCCTCCGGCAGCCGTTCGCGCGCCGCGATCGCGACCGCGCCCCACGGAACGCCGCCGACGAAGATCGGTGCCGCCACGCTCGAGCGGTAGCCGGAGCTGGTCATCAGCTTCGCCGTCTCGGTGTCGAGCGCGGCATAGTCCTCGATGCGTTGCGGCAGGCCGCTGTCGCGCGCGCGCCCAATCGCGGTTTTGTCGTCGGCGTCGATGCGCGAGCCAACCTTGAAGATCCCGACGTTCTCGCGATCGTGTCGACCCACCACCGTCGCCGTGTCGTCGCCCTCATGGCGGAAGACGGCCGACGCATCGACTTCGAGCACCCGCGCGGACTCTTCGGAGACGGCCGCGAAGACGCGCTCCGGCGTCGCCTCGGACGCCACGAGCGTGGCCACACGCCGCAACGCGCGCTGCTCTTGCGCCAGCCTCGCGACTTCCTCCAGCTTCGCGGCGATGTCGCCCCCGAGGGCCTCGTCGCCGCTCTCCGTCCGCTTCGTCAGGTCGATGCCGGTCGTCACGAGATACCCGTCCGGCATGAGCCGGTTGGACCACGCGATCAGCCTGCGTCCGCCGTCTTTGCTCACCCAGTGGCCGACCTGCGGGCTCGCGAGGCCTGTTCGCCAGATGTACGCGAGCACGTCGCCGAATGCCTCCGCCTCCTCAGGTGGGATCACGACTTCGCGCGCGTCGCGGCCGATCACCTCGTCGCGGCTGAAGCCGGTCGAGCGCTCGCACGCATCGTTGAACAGGAGAATCGTCCCATCGCAGTCGAGCACGCACACGAGCGCCTGCGTCGTCTCCGTGAGCGCGCGCGCAAACTCGTCGCCGAGGACGAAGTCGGTCCGAACGTCAGACATCGAACAGCGTCGCCTCGAACTGCTCGACTCCGAGGCGCGTTGCCCCGGACGTCTCGGCCGACAACTCGGCAAAGTGATTGCCGGCCCCGGCGCTCGCGCGCAGCGATTCCTCGTCGGCCCAGAGGGAGAGCACGAGGGTCTTGCCGGCCTCCCGGTCGTCGAGGCGGATCAAGCCGCGGAAGCCGCTGGCTCCGCGGAGCCAGGGGAGGAGCTCGTCACGGACGATCTCCAGGCCGCGGTCGTGCTGCTCGGGAGTCGTCTGCAGGGTGTGAAGGCGCGCGAACATCGTTCCGTTCTACACTCTGCCGATGCCGTTCGTCGCCCGACTGCTCATCGCCTGGGCGATCAACCTCGCAGCGCTCTGGGTTGCGGACGCCCTCTGGGACGGCGTGAGCATCGACGGTTGGGCGGCGTTCCTGATCGGCTCCGCCGTGCTCGGCATCGCGAACACCATCGTCAAGCCGATCCTCGCCGTGTTGACGCTGCCGTTGATCCTCATCACGCTCGGCTTCTTCTATCTCGTGATCAACATCGCGATGGTCGCGCTCGCGGAGTGGATCGCACCGGATTTCTCGATCGACGGGTTCTGGTCGTACGTCGGGACGGTCTTCATCGTGTGGCTCGTCAACTGGATCGGCGACCAAGTCGTCGACCGCGCCGTGAGCCCTCGGCTCGCCTGACCTCGTCCTCGAGCGGAAACCGTCCTGCCGCCCGTTCGGCCTGAACGCACGGCAGGTGCGCGTGGCGGCGTCGCTCGACGTCGCCCTCAGGCGCGATCACGACATGCTCGCTCATTGCGTGCAGCAGCTCTCCGCAGAACGGGCAGCGATACGTGGCCGGACGCGTGCTATGCGCACGGCGCAGCGTCCACCAGCGGGGTTTGGACGGGCCGTCGCCCGGTGATGAGTCAGTCATGTCCACATACCCGGAACAACATAGGCGCGCCGGCTGGAGCCGGACGCGCTGGCTCGTTCTCGGGGCAGTTCTCGTAGCGATCGTCGCCGCGATCGTCCTCCTCGTCGTGTACTCGGGCGGGGGCGGCTCAGGCGGCGGTGGCGGCTACTAGAAGGGCAAAGACACCAGGGGTCTGACCCCAGTAGGGGTCAGACCCCCTGCCTTGCCTAGGCTGTTCGACGTGCGGCTTGGCGCTCGAGCACGCGCACGCGCAAGCCGAGCTCGGTGAGGAACCTGCGTGCGATGGAAGGGTGCCGCTCGAGTGTCCTGCCGAATGCACGGCGCCCGAGGCGCATCACGTGCAGGTCGCTCGACGCCACGATCGACGCCGACCGGCTGTCGCCGTCGAGCAGGCCGATCTCGCCGAAGTAATCGCCGGTCCTGAGGGGACGGGCGGCCGGCTTTGCCACCGCCGTCGCCTCGCCGCCGAGGATGACGTAGAAGCGATCGGACGGCTCTCGTGCCGAGACGACCGTGTCACCGGGGGCGAACTCGGCGAACTCCGCGTCGCGTGCGATGCGCCGGAGATCCCGCTTTCCGATGTCTGCGAACAACGGCACGCTCGCGAGCACATTTGCCCAGTCGCGGTCGCTCGTCCTGTTCCAATCCTGCTTGATTGTCATGACGCCGTAGTTGCTCATACGGCGTTCAACGCCGCACGTCCGTCGTTCATTCCGACGGGGCTCCGCGCGGATCGTCCGCGACATACGGCTCCGCAGCCGGGACCTTGTCGACGACGACGTAGTCGTCCGTCCACTCGACTGCACGCTCGATCTCGGGCGTCTCGTGCCCTGGGCGCACCATGAAGCGATCGTCCTGGGAGCGCACGCGCTCGTACACGTCGACGGGGACGCGCACGCGCTGCCCGCAGCCGCCTTCCTCGCCGCACTCGCAGAGGAAGTCGACGGTGCCGTCGGGAGCGCGCGCTTCCGCGCGCGCGCCGAGGCCGGCGATGCGCTCATTGACCTCGCGGAAGAGCGCTTCGTTTCGGGCCTGGCGGGCGAAACGCTCGTCGGGCGCCACGACTGGCTACGCGGCGGCGTAGCGCTTCGCGGCGCGTGCGCGCGCGCGTTCCGCCTCGAGCTCGCGGTCCTTCGGGGCCGCGGTGGTCGCGAGCGAGTCGATCAGCCGCTGCGTCGCCGCGGCGACCTCGTCGACGCCGCGGTTGAACGTCTCCTCGTTCGCGCGCGACGGCTTCGTGAAGCCGCTGACCTTGCGCACGTATTGCAACGCGGCTTCTCTGACCTCGTCCTGCGTGGCGGGCGGCTCGAAGTTGAAGAGGGTGTGGATATTCCGGCACATATGCGCATCCTACGGGCGGAAATCCCTCGGCCGAGGGAGGGAGGTGGAGGCCGCCAAGAGCGATCTCCTTCGTACTCAAGGAGTTGAGCATGCGGCGACCTGGTCCTCGGGGTCTGGAATACGAGTCCTTCGGCGTCTCGAGCGTTCAAGCGCTGCTCGAGGTCACGAGCGTGGTCCGCGGCGAGCGCGACCTCAAGAGCGCGCTGGCGACGATCGCGACGACGGTCGCGGAGGCGCTGGAGTTCAAGACCGTCGTGCTGAACCTCTACCGGCCGGAGTTCGACGATTTCTGCGTCACCGACGTGCACGGGAGCGCCGAGGCCCGCGACGCGCTGCTCGGGAGCACGTACGAGTGGAGCAGCTGGCGCCGCCTCCTCTCGGAGCGGTACCGCCGCGGCGGCGCATATCTGATTCCGCACGGTGCGTTCGACTGGAGCGAGGACGAGGGCACGCGTTACGTGCCTGACATCGAGCCGTCGGACGACCCAGACGGGTGGCATCCCGAGGATGAGCTGTTCGTGCCGCTGCAGGACTCGGACGGGCGAATGCTTGCGATCTTCTCCGTCGGCGAGCCCCGCAGCGGCCGCCGTCCGAACGACGAAGAGCTGGAGGTGCTGTGCGCGCTCGCGGCGCACGCCGCGATCGCTATCGAGACGGCGCAGCATTCTGAACGTACCGCTCGGCACCGCGCGAGCCTCGAGCAGCTGCTCGAGGTGTCGTCGACGCTGACGGCGGCGCAATCGACGCAGGCGATTCTGGAGACCGTCTGCCGCGGCATCCACACCGCGCTCGGCTTCCACAAGGTCTCGATCGAGCTGGTGGACGCGGAGACCGGCCTGCTGCGCTCGCATGCTTCTTCGGGCTGGGCCGAGGATGACCCGGCCGTGCTGCGTGCGGTGCCGTTCGAGCCGATGCGCTCGCTGCTCGATCCGGCGTTCGAGATCTCCGGCTGCTACCTCGTTCCCAACGACGACGCACGTGCGCGCATCGAGGCCGCAAACGTCAAGTACACGTCCCAGCGCAACGGCCGTGGGCCTCACGCGTGGAATCACCACTGGCTGCTCGTCCCGTTGTACGACCGCAACGGCGAAGCGATGGGCGTGATCTGGGCCGACGATCCGGACGACCGGCTGCTGCCGTCGGCGGAACGCCTGCAGGCGCTAGGCGTCTTCGCGAACCAGGCGACGACAGCGCTTTACGCGGCCGAGCAGTTCGAGCAGCTGCGCTTCCTCGCCGACCACGATCCGCTCACGAACCTGCTCAACCGCCGCTCCTTCGTGCAGCACCTCGACGCCGAGGTCGCGCGCAATCGCCGCTACGCGCGTCCGCTCGCGCTGCTCATCTTCGACCTCGACGAGTTGAAGACGCTGAACGACACGGAGGGCCACGCCGCCGGCGACGAGGCGCTGCAGAGCGTCGCCGACGTGCTGCGCGCGACGATCCGCATAGGAGACAACGCGTTCCGGATCGGCGGCGACGAGTTCGCCGTGATCCTGCCCGAGGCGAACGACCGGGAGGCTCAGACCGCGGCGGAGCGCATCGCGGGCGAGCTGCCGCTCGCTGCGAGCTTCGGCGTCGCCGTGTGCGGCTCCGATTGCGATGCCGGGACGCTGCTGCGGGAAGCCGACGACGCGATGTACCGCATGAAGCGCCGGCGTCGCGCACTGCAGGTTCGGGTCAACGAGGGCGACGATCTCAGCGCGGCGATATGAGCTCCGTGCGGAGCTCGTGGCTCTCGTCGGGTAGCCGCGCCTCGTAGTAGATGCGGTAGCCGCCGTCCGGGAGCGCCAGAACGTCGAGGTAGCGCGCGTCCGCTGCCGCGTTGTCGTTCGCATGCTCGAGCTGGCCCGGATGCTCGCCGGTCAGGCGCGCGAGCCCGATGCGCTCGAACCAGTTTTGCTCCTTCGTCCCGCGCCCGTCGTACGCCGCGCGGCCGTCGGGCAGGACGGCGGTGAGCCGTGTGCCGCGCGCATCCCACATGCCCGGGCGCGGCGCGAGGACGGTGCCGTGCCACTCCCAGGAGAGGCCGTCGCGGCTCGTCGCGTACGCCGTCGTCATCCGATCCTCCTCGTCGGGAATGTCGAGAGGATGGCAGCAGATCCACGCCTCCCAGCCGCCGTCGGGAGCGCGCCGCACGAGCGGATCCTTGACGCCTGTGTGCTCGTCGCCCGGAAACACCGTGCGCGCGTCGGCGTCGGCGAACCCGGCGGGATCGTCGGCCTCGAGCGCGTCGATCCACCAGTGCTTGCTCGGCGGGGGCGCCGCGGGACAGACATAGAGGCGCCAGCGTCCGTCGTCGGTGCGGACGAGCGACGGCTTCTCGAGCGACTGCGCGCCGAAGCGCTCCTGTTCGATCGTGCACACGGTTTCGAAGCGCTCGCCGTCCTCTGAGCGAGCGACGACGTTCGAGCCGCGTCCCTTGGCGCCTGTGCGCACGCGGTACGCGATCACGTAGGTGCCGTCGTCGTCGAGCGTGGCGTGTGACGAGCCGGCCCACCAGCCGACGCCGCTTCCCGGCGCCGCAACGGCGACGACGGGCTCCGCCGAGCCCGGCAGCGGGAACTCAGTCGAAGTCGATGACACTCCGGATCCCGTCCTGCGCCTCCATTAGCTCGAAGCCGCGATTTACGTCGTCGAGTGTCAGCTTGTGCGAGACGAACGCGTCGACGTCGATGTCGCCGGCGAGGTAGCGGTCGACGAATTGCGGCACCTGGTCGCGTCCCTTCACGCCGCCGAACGACGAGCCTGCGACCCGCCGTCCGGTGATCAGGTAGCGCGGTACGACGTCGAGCGTCTCGCCTTTCCCCGCGACGCCGCAGATCGTCGCAAGTCCCCAACCCATGCGCGCCGACTCGACGGCCTGGCGCATCACCTGCACGTTGCCGGTCGCCTCGAACGTGTAGTCGGCGCCCATGCCGTCCGTCAGCTCGAGGATTTCCTGCACTGCGCCGTCGCCGCCCTCGATCGTGTGCGTCGCGCCTTGCCCGCGCGCGAGCTCGAGCCGCTCGCCGGAAAGGTCGACGCAGACGATCCGCTCCGCGCCCTCGAGCCGGCAGCCGGCGACCGCGCCGAGCCCGACCATCCCGGCGCCGAAGACCGCGCACGTCGAGCCGGACGTGACTTTCGCCGTGTTGATCGCGGCCCCGAGCCCGGTCGACAGCCCGCAGGCGAAGAGGCATGCGCGGTCGAGGGGCGCATCCCGGTCGATCTTGGCGAGCGCGATCTCCGGCATCACCGTGTACTCCGCGAACGTGCTGGTGCCCATGAAGTGCCGGATCGGCTCGCCGTCGCGCGACAGCCGCGTCGTGCCGTCCGGCAGGTAGCCCCGACCCTGCTGCTCGCGGATCGCGAGGCAGAGGTTCGTGCGGTGGTCGCGGCAGTGACTGCATTCGCGGCACTGCGGCGAGAAGAGCGTGACGACGTGGTCTCCGGGCTCGACGTCACGGACGCCTTCGCCGACGCGCTCGACGACGCCGGCGCCTTCGTGTCCGAGCACCGTTGGTGCGTAGCCGGACGGATCGGCGCCGGACGCTGTGTAGAGGTCGGTGTGGCAGACGCCGCAGGCGGCGAGGCGCACCAGCACCTCGCCGCCTTTCGGCTCGTCCAGCTCGAGCTCCTGCACTTCGAGCGGAGCTCCGAACTTCTCCAGGACCGCGGCGCGGATCTTCATCGGACGATCGTGGCCTCGTACCTCGCCGGGCGCAGGAAAAGCACAAGTGAGACGACGAGCACCCACAGCAGGAACAGCCACTGGGGGAAGAACGCGATCGAGCCGAGGGAGAGGATGCCGACGACGACGCCGATCCAACCGGCCCAGCTCGGCCAGACGCCGCGCCACATGAACGCCAGTGACGTTGCGATGATCAATGCCGCCATTCCCGCGGCGCCGGTCGCGTGAATCACCCAGGCGGCGTCGTCTGCAGCATGGATCAACGGCGGATAGACGCGATGCTGAAACGTGTCGTCGCTCATCGTGCGAATGCCCATGTTGAGCGCGACCGCTGTGAACGCGCAGGCCGCGTACACCGTCCCGCCGATGGGGACAACTGTCGCCAGCACGCCTTCCGCATCGAACGCATAGACGAGACGCCGCAGCGCTGCGACGAACCACAAGAAGAAGAAGACGCCGAGGCCGATACAGATCCAGCCGAAGCTGATGCGGTCGCGGTGCCCGCTGTCGGAGAACCATTGCGCGAACTTGGCCGGCGGATCGTCGCCCGACGGCGCTCCGCTGAAGAGCAGCAACGTTCCGACGACGAAGAGAACGACGTAGAGCGCGCCGCAGAGCGCGGCCCAGCGCGCGATGCCGCGACGGGGAGCAACTGCTGCCGCAGTTGTCATTTCGGCCTCCTGCTCGGGGACTGAGTGCGGCGACTCTATGCGTCGACGATCTCGATCGTGGCCCAACCTGCGTCGCTGCCGTTGAACCGGTCGAGCAGCCGTTTCTGCCAGCCGTACTTGCGACGAAGGAGCTCATCGATGGCCGGATCGTCGTCGCGCCCGAGCTTCGCGAACGGCGAAACCGCGCGGCATTCGAGCGGGGCCTCGAGCTCCTGCATGCGGGGCTCGAGGCCCGCCGTTCGGCCTGACGGCTACATGCCTTTGGACAGCCCGATCACGTGTCCTTCCGGATCGGCGAAGAGCGCGATCGTCACCTGCGGCAGCTCGGTCACGGGCAGGATCGTCTTGCCGCCGAGCTGCTCGGCCCTGTCGAGCGTCGCCTGCGGGTCGTCGGTGTCGACGTAGAACGTGACGTGACCGTTGCCGTCGGGCGCCTGGCCGATGCCGCCGCCGATGCCGTCCCCTTCCTTCTCGACCATCGCGTAGGGCATGTCGCCCGGAACCTTCTGTGTCTTCCACCCGAAGAGCTCGGAATAGAAACTCTGCAGTCCGTCGAGGTCCTTGCCGGAGACCTCGAAGTGCACCACCGGATGCGCCATCGCGTTGTCCTTTCCTACATCCCGGGCGGGTTCGTGACCCAGGGATCCTCGCCGGGGTCGCCGCCGGCCGCAGCCGTCTCGAGGCGCGGCAGGTAGTGATCCCAGCCCGACTTGTGGGAAGCAGCCTGCTCCGCCGACGGCAGGTGATGGACGAATCGCACGTTCGTCCCTTCGCCGTCGCTCGCGAGCTCGACCTCGATGGTCGAGGCGCCCGGCGGCAGCTGGTCGCTCCCGTCCCAGCCCCAGGTGAAGACGAGCCGGTTGGGCTCGTCGAGCTCGACGAACTCGCCGCGCGCCGTGTGCCCGGGGATGACCTCGCAGCGATAGCTACCGCCACGTTGCGCCTCGAGCTCCATGTCGATTCCCATCCAGCGCCGTGCCTTCTCGGGATCGACGAAGAACTCCCAGACCGTGTCCGGGCTCGCGTCGATCGAGAACGTGCGCTCGTAGACGGTGGTTTCAGTTGCGGCGTCCATGCTTCTTGCGCTCCTCCTTTTCCGCTTCGCGTTTGAGTGCGTCGAGCCGCGGCTCCCAGAAGTCCTCGAGGAACTTGCGCACCTCGACGAGGCCTTCAGGACGCGCCCGGTACAGCCGCCGGGTGCCGTTGCGTCGCTCGCTCACGAGCCCCGCCTCCTTCAGGACGTTCAGATGCTGCGAGACCGCCGGCCGCGTCACGTCGAAGTGCGACGCGATGTCGCCGGCGCTGAGCTCGTCGTCGCGGACGAGCGTGAGGATCTGGCGCCGTCGCGGCGCGGCGATCGCTTTCAGCGCGGCCTCCATGCGGCGACTATTTAAGCAAAGGCTTACGTAAGAGTCAACTTACGTATGGCCGCCCAGCGCGCTCGAGCGGGAACCCGCGCTGGCGCCATTCGTCCTTGCCGCCTGGGTAGTGTCGTACGTTCGTGTAGCCGATTGCCTCGAGCCGTTGCGCGGTGACGACGGAGTCGTCGCACTCCGGGTTGGCGCAGTACACGACGATCTCCGTGTTGAGGTCGGGGATGCGCTTCGAGCACCGGAGCGCGTCGACGCTGGACGGCGGCAGGTTGATCGCGCCCGGTAGGTGCGAATGCGCATAGATCATCGGCGCGAGCGCATCGACGAGCACGAAGTCGTCGCCGCGTTCGATCTTCTGCTGGAGCTCGTCGGCGGTCAGAGGACGCTCTCGACCTCTTCGTCCTCGGGCGCGTCGGCGTACGCTTCGCGCGGATCCCTCGTCGTCTCCCGCACGCCGGCGCCGTGGCTCTGCGCCAGCTCCGATGCCGGATACACCACGCCGCGGTTCTGGCGCGCTCCGACGCCGATCAAGACGCAGCCGTCGTCGCCGGCGCCGAGGATCACGTGCTCCGCCCAGGGCGGGCAGTGCACGTAGTCCCACTTCTTCAGCGGCCGCTCCTCGCCTTCGATCAGTAGGAGTGCCTCTCCGTCGACGACGAGGAAGCCTTCCTGGTCGCCCTCACCGTGGTAGTAGCACGCCGGCTGTCCGGCGCCGAGCTTCGCGATGTTGAAGCCGATCTGCTCGAACCTCGCGCGCTCGCGATGCTCGAACGGCGTGAACGCGCCGAACTTCGGCCCCGACAGCCAGCGTGCGTCGCGCGCGTTGAGGACGAACCAGCCCGGGCCGGCGGGAGCGCGGCCCTTGCCGGCGGGCTCGAGCGGTGCTTCCGGGACCATGCAGCGTTTGTACCAGGTGCGGATAACCGCACCGCAACTCGCCGGTTGAGTCCCTTCCGTAGCCGTCCGCCGGACCGGCAAGGTGAAGACATGGTTCATTCGCCCCGACGCAAGTGGTTCGCGCTGGCCCTCCTGAGCGCCGTGCAGTTCATGGTCGTGCTGGACATCGCGATCGTGAACGTGGCGCTGCCCTCGATCCAGGTCGACCTCGGCTTCTCGCAGGAGAACCTGCAGTGGGTGATGAGCGCATACGCGCTCGTCTTCGGCGGCTTCCTCCTGCTCGGCGGCCGCGCGGCCGACATCTGGGGCCGGCGGCGGATCTTCCTCGCCGGCATCGTGGTCTTCACCGCCGCGTCGCTCCTGGCGGGGCTGGCGTGGTCCGAGACGTCGCTGATCGCCGCTCGCGCGCTGCAGGGTTTCGGCGCCGCCGTGATCACTCCCGCCGCTCTGTCGATGCTGTCGACCACGTTCACGGAAGGCCGCGAGCGCAACATCGCACTGGGCGTTTGGGGCGCCGTCGGCGGCTTTGGCGCCGCGGCCGGCGTACTGCTGGGTGGCGTGCTGACTGACGCATTGAGCTGGTCGTGGATCTTCTTCGTGAACGTGCCGGTGGGCGCTGCTGCGCTGCTGCTGACCCCGGTGTTGCTGCGCGAGAGCCGCGACGCGTCGGTGCGGTCGTTCGATGCGGTCGGCGCCGTGTCCGTGACGGCTGGGCTGTCGGCATTGGTTTATGCGATTACGCAGGCCGGGCAGGACGGGTGGTTGGCCGGAAGGACGGTGGCGTTCTTTGCTGCATCACTCGTTCTGCTCGTTGGTTTCGTGGCGTGGGAGCTGCGCCACCCCGAGCCGTTGATGCGCTTCGGGATCCTGCGGATCAAGACGGTCAGCGGCGCGAACATCGCGGGCTTCATCCTCAACATCGTCACGCTGTCGATGTTCCTCTCGCTGACGCTGTACATGCAGCAGGTGCTCGGGTTCTCGGCGATGAAGACGGGCGTGTCGTACCTGGCGGTTGCGTTGAGCGCGATCGTGTGGTCGACAGTCGCCGCGTCGCTGGTGACGCGCATCGGCGTCAAGCCCGTGCTCGTCGCAGGGATGGTCGTGCTGGCGGTGGGCCTCGCGTACTTCACGCAGATCTCGGTCGGCGGTTCGTACGTGGGCGACTTGCTGCCCGGCTTCCTGCTGATCGGGATGGGACTCGGCTTCTCGTTCGTGCCGATCTCGATCGCCGCGCTGGCGGGCGTCGAGCCGGCCGAGGCTGGGCTCGCGTCGGGACTGATCAACACGTCTCAGCAGATCGGCGGCGCGGTCGGCATCGCGACGCTGGCGACGATTGCCTCGTCGCGAACCGACGATGCTCTCGCCGGCGGCGCCGCGCGGGCAGACGCACTGGTGACGGGCTTCCACGCGGCGTTCTACGCGGGCGTCGCGGTGGCGATCATCGCGATCATCGCGTCGCTGACGCTGATCCGCCGCGGCGAGCTCGAGCAGCAGCCCGTGGAGACGGGCGCGGCCGTCGAGCCGGCGCTCGATCTCGCGGCCTAGCTCCGACCCTCAAGCGGGCTTGCCGCGGTGCCGATCTTTGGCTCGGCGCCGAGGACCGGTACCCTCGCGCGCGAACTCCCCCGAGGGTCATGAGACGTTTCAGCCTGATCATCACGCTTGCTGCGCTCGTCGTGGGCGTCGCTACGACGCCCGCTTCGGGCGCGAGCTTCAACGACAGCGCGCCCTGTCCGGCTGACGGTCCGCTGCTCGTGTGCCCGACGATGCACGTGGGCCAGCCGGTGCAGCTCCAACTGCTCGCCCATGACGGCTGCGACGCATACCGCTGGGAGATCGCCGGCGGTGGCCTCCCTGCCGGGTTGTCGATGTCGTCCAGCGGGCTCGTGACAGGGACGCCGAGCGCGGCGGGCACCAAGACGCCGTGGATGGTCGTCCACGACCTCACCGCTCCTCAGGGCGGCCCTTCATGGTGCGGCGGCGACAACCAGTCGGAGCGGCAGTTCGTCTTCAACGTGGACGGCCCAAGCGGCGGCCCAGCGCCGCCGCCACCACCACCGCAGCCGCCGGCCCAGCCGGCCCTGCAGATCACGACGGGCAGCTTGGCGAACGCCACCGCCGGAGCGGCGTACATCGCGACGCTCGCTGCCTCGGGCGGGGGGAATGTGACCTGGACCGTGAGCGGCGGCTCCCTGCCGGCGGGGCTGACGCTCGGCTCGAACGGCGTCCTCTCGGGCACACCGACGGGCGCCGGCCGCTACACCTTCACGGTGCGCGTCGCCG
>JBJMJL010000100.1:0-11160 GCA_045806365.1 Gaiellaceae bacterium | reverse complement strand
GTTCCGCCGACTCTGGTTCGGCCAGGGCGTGTCCTTCGTCGGGACGGAGATCGCAGAGGTCGCGCTCGCGTACCAGATGTATCAGCTGACCGGTTCGACGCTCGCCGTCGGATTGATCTCGCTGACGCATCTCATCCCGCTGCTGACGCTGACGGTGATCGGTGGAGCGATCGCGGATGCGCTCGACCGCAGCCGCGTGATGCTCGTTCAGCAGATCGGCATGATCGCCGGCAGCATCGGCCTCGCCGCCAACGCCGCGCTCGCCCATCCGCGCATCTGGCCGCTGTACGTGTTCCAACTCGTGATCTCGGCGTCGTTCAGCATCGGCGTGGGTGCGCAGCGGTCGATGACGCCGCAGCTCGTCGACGAGCAGAACTTCATGGCGGCGTCGGCGTTGAACAGCGTGACGTCGCAGTTCGGGGCGGTCGCAGGCCCGGCGTTCGCGGGGATCCTGATCAAGTACGTCGACCTGAAATGGATCTACCTCAGCGACACGGCGACATACCTCGGGGCCCTGATCGCCGTCGCGTTGCTGCCGCGCCTCGTCGCGCATCCCAATGCCGATCGTCCGAGCGTCCAGTCGATCGTCGCCGGCTTCCGGTACGTCCGCCATCAGCCGGTCATCCTCGGCTTCTTCCTCGTCGACACGAACGCGATGATCTTCGGGATGCCGTCGGCGCTGTTCCCGGCGGTCGCCGCCGAGCACTTCGGCGACCCGGCGCTCGTCGGTTACCTCTACACCGCACCGGCCGTCGGCGCGCTGCTCGTCTCTCTGCTCTCCGGTCCGTTACGTCACGTCAGGCGACAGGGGCTCGGCGTCATCGTGACCGCAGCGCTGTGGGGAGTCGCGATTGCGGCGTTCGGCTTCGCGGAACAGTTCTGGGTCGCGCTGGTGCTGCTCGGGCTCGCCGGGCTCGGCGACCAGATCAGCGCGATCCTGCGGTCCGTGATGCTCTACCGGATCACACCGAGCGAGATGCTCGGTCGAGTCTCCGGGATCGAGTTCATGCAGGTCGCGGCAGCCCCGTCGGTCGGGAACCTGGAAGCGGGTGCGCTCGCATCGCTGACGAGCCTCCGCTTCTCGATCGCGTCCGGCGGCGTCCTCTGCGTCGTCGGGTGCGGGCTGCTCGCGCTCGCGTTCCCCGCACTCGTGCGCTACGACGCCAACGCACGTGCTGAGACGTAGCTTCTTCGCGCGCAGCGTGCACGAGGTCGCGCCCGACCTCATCGGCGTCAAGCTGCTCGTCGACGGGGTCGGCGGCCGCATCGTCGAGGTCGAGGCGTACGACCAGGAGGATCCGGCAAGCCACGGCTACCGCGGCCGGACAACACGCAACGAGGCGATGTTCGGGCCGCCCGGCCATGCCTACGTCTACCACTCGTACGGAATTCATTGGTGCCTGAACCTCGTCTGTGGCGAGGAGGGCGTTCCGGAAGCGGCATTGATTCGCGCGCTCGAGCCCACGGCGCGAGTTGACCTGCAACGCCGCCGCCGCCGCGTCGAGGATCTTCGCGAGCTGTGCTCCGGGCCGGGAAAGCTGTGCCAGGCACTCGCCATTGCCGGTGAGCACGACGGCCTTCCGCTCGACCGCGCACCGTTCCGGCTCGAGCCGCGCGCCGATGCGCCCGAGATCGCGACGGCGCCCCGCATCGGGATCACGCGGGCGACGGAGCTGAGCTGGCGCTACTTAGAGGCCGGCTCCCGCTACGTCAGCCGCGGCCTACCACGAGCCTGACCTTCATATGCGGCGCGGCGGCGACGCCCGAGACGGGCTCCTGGGCGAGCACCATGCCGGAGTGCCCGTCCGCAAATCGTTCGATCGTCGTCAGGAGCCCGCGGCTGTGCAGACGCCCCCGCGCATCGCGCAGCGACAGGCCGATCACCTTCGGCACGACCCCGTGCAGCGGCTTCGCCAGCACGAGCGTGACGGTGGCGTACGACGATGCGCGACCGCGCCGAGGGAACTGGTCGAGCACCAGGTCGACACGTTGGTTCGGCCGCGCCGGCTTGTAGACGATGTTCGGCGTCAGCGGCTGTCCGGCGAGGCGCAGCTTCGCGCTCGCGAGCGTCAGGCCGACGACACGCGGGACGTCCACCTCGTTCCTCTTGCAGTTCGCCGTCCGCTTGGGACCGCGACCCGCGAAGTAGGAAACGAGCGCGGTCTCCTTGCAGTACCCGTTGTCGAGCTGCAGCCGCCCGTCACGCCAGACCACGCGCTTCGACGTCGCGTACTCATACCCGTAGCCCGGGAACGACTCGGGCGTCGTGCCCTCGAGCGCGCGTTGCGTGAACGCGCGCCAGATCTCCGCCGGGAACGTCCCGCCCGCGACGGCATCGCCGTGGTACTCCGTCAGCATCGGCTTCAGCTTGTTCGGGTAGCCGACCCAGACGGCCGTCGCGAGCTGCGGCGTGTACCCGACGAACCACGCGTCGCCGTAGTTCTCGGTCGTGCCCGTCTTGCCGGCGGCGACGCGGTCGGAGAGCGCCGCACGCCGACCCGTCCCCGAGCGGATCACCTCCTCGAGGATGCTCGTCAGCACCCCGTCCTGGTTGGGCGTGAGGACGCCGCGATACACGGGGCGGTTGTCGTCGACGAGGGCGCCCTGTGGGTTCCGCACCCGCGCGATGGCGCGCGGACGGTTCCCGAAGACTCTGCCGTCGACGCGGCGACCGCTGTTTGCGAAGGTCGAGAACGCCCGCGCCATCTCGAGGGGGCTGACGGCGTCTGCACCGAGGCCGATCGCGAAGTAGGGGTTGAGATGTCGTGTGATGCCGAGCTGACGCGCCGTCTTCGCGACGTTCGCGGGGCCGACGAGGCGCGTCAACTGGGCGTAGATGCTGTTGTCGGAGACGACCGTCGCGGTGGTCAGGTCGCCCGAGCCGATGTAGTCGTTCTCGTAGTTGTGTACGGGCCAGTACTTGTCGCCGATGAAGATGTTCACCGGCTGCGAGGGGAAGGTGGTCGCTGGTGAGATCCCCTCCTTGAGCGCCGTCGCGAGCACGAACGGCTTGAACGACGACCCCGGTTGTCGCTCGCCCTGCACCGCCAGGTTGAACTGGCTCTGGCGGAAGTTGTCGCCGCCGTACATCGCCAGGATCTCGCCCGTGCGCGGCCTCACGGCGACGAGCGCCGCCGACGGTCCGTTCGGCTCCCTCAGCACACTCTGGATCGCCGCGCGCGCGAGCTTCTGCAGGCGCAGGTCGATCGTCGTCTGGACGTTCAAGCCGCCGCCGAACACCTTGCGCGTGCCGTATTTCTCGATCAGCTGCTGCTTCACGTAGTTGACGAAGTACGGCGCGGGGCCCTCGATGCCCGGCAGGCGCACGTCTTCGGGGCGAGGAACACGTTCGCGCATCGCTTGGCGCAGGTCGCGCTGCGTGATCTCACCTTGGGCCAGCATCGCCTTCAGCACCTCGAGCCGGCGGGCGCGCGCGGCTTTCGGGTTCGTCACCGGGTCGAAGCGGCTCGGGTCGGCGGGAATGCCCGCGAGCAGCGCCGCCTGGGCGAGCGTCAGCCGCGCCGCGGTGGTGTCGAAATAGGTCTGCGCAGCACGCTGGATGCCGTACGCTCCGTTCCCGAAGTAGATCGTGTTCAGGTATGCGGTCAGGATGCGGAGCTTCTTCCAGCGCTGCTCCAGCTGCCAGGCGAGCGCTGCCTCTTTCAGCTTGCGGCTGATCGTCCGCGCAGTGGTGACGCACGAGTTCTTGACCAGCTGCTGCGTGATCGTGGAGCCGCCCTGCACGACCTTCTTGTTCGTGACATCGGCCCAGACGGCCCGCGCGATGCCGCGGACGTCGACGCCGCGATGCTCGTAGAAGCGCTTGTCCTCGACCGCCACGATCGCCTGTTGCATGATCGGCGCGATCTCGTTCGTGTCGACGAGGATGCGGCTTTCCGAGCCGCGCAGCGTCGCGAGGATCGCGTGGTTGTCGTTCGCGTAGATGTGGCCGTCGACCTCGTGCGGCACCTGTCGCGGATCGCAGTTCGGGATCTGTCCGGCAACGGCTGTGATCAGCCCGAAGCTGAATGACGCGACGCTCAGCAACAGGAGGAGGACCAGCAGGGCCGCGAGACGGGACTTACGAATCCGGCGCCGACGCAAGCGGGGGATTCTAGCTCTGCACGCTCAGGAACGGCTTCTGCGTGGGAGCGTCGACGCCACCTGCCGGCTCCTCTGTGACGAGGACGCTGTCGCCGGGATGGACCGGCCGCTCGAGCGGAAGCGCGGCATCCTCGCCGCCGGCGAACAGCCCCGCCGGCTCCGGCGCTCCGCCGTCGGAGACCCACGCTTCATACGTCCGTCCTGAGTCAGCGCGGGCGAGCCTCTGCAGGACGAGTGCTGCGGATCCGCTCGGCGTGACGACGAGGGTGCCGCGCGGGAATGAGATCGTGCGCGCATTGGGCTGCGCGACGACGGCCGCGACGCGGTGCTGACGCGCGAGCGCCGCGTCGCGGCGGTCGAGCTTGCCCGACAACGAGGCCGCCCAGATGCCGAGCCCGATCGCGGCGCACGCGGCGACCCCTGCAGCGGCTGCAGCCGGCAGCGCCCAGCGCGGGCGCAGCGGTACGACATTCGCTCGTTCGCGTCGAGCCTGCTGCAGAATGCGCGCCCGCAGCCGCGGCGGGGGCAACGGCGCCTCTGTCGCGTACGCAAGCGCACCGGCCGCCTCCGACAGCGATGCAAGCTCCTCGCGGCAGCGCTCGCAATGCGCAAGGTGCGCCTCGTACTCGCGCGCGTCCGCGGCGTCGAGCGCGTCGACCGCGTACGCGGCCGTCAGGTCGTGGAGGGCGTTGGCTTCCATGCTGTTTCTCCGTTACCAGGCTCCGCGAGGAGCTCGCGCAGCCGCGCTAGTCCCGCGAACATCCTGCTCTTGATCGTACCCACCGGTTGGCCGAGCCTCTCGGCAAGCTCGGACTGCGTGAAACCTCCGTAGTAGGCGAGCTCCAGTGCCTCGCGCTGCTGGTCAGGCAGCTGCTGCAGGGCGTCTTGAACGCGTTCGCGCTCGAAGCGAAGCCAGGCATCGTCCTCGGCCGACTCCGTCGCTCCGGATCCACGCTCGTCGAGCGGCTCGGCGCGGCGGCGATCCTCGCGCCGCACGAGATCGACGGCGCGCCTGTGCACGAGCGTCAGCAGCCACGTGCTCGCCTTCGCGCGTTCCGGCATGAACCTGTCGGCGCCGCGCCACGCCGTGAGAAAGCCCTCTTGCACCGCGTCCTCCGCGAGCCTCTCGTCGCGCAGGACGCGTAGTGCCAGCCCATACGCAACGCGCCCGAAGCGGTCGTACAGCTCAGCGAGGGCTTCGTGGTCGGAGCGTGCGACAAGCGCGACGACTGCCTCGTCGGAGAGATGCGTGAGCGCCCTGGCCATCGCCCGATATTCGCGCATCGGTCCGAACCGGTTCGGCGCTCGCCGCGAATCAGCGCCGACATGACGGCCAACAGATCCGAAAGGAGCGACAGGACGATGCGAACGTTCACCTTCGTCCTCCTGGTAGCCGCAGCCTCGGCAGCGCTGATCGTGGCGTTCGCGTCGCGGGGCCGGAGCCCCGCGGCGGCCGAGGCATCGAGCCACCGGGAGGCGCCGTTGATCTCGGAGGACCCGTCCGCGGACAACACGGACACATACGCGTTCCGCAGCCCGGACCATCCGGACACGGCGACGATCATCTCCAATTACATCCCCGGCGAGGACCCGGCCGCCGGCCCGAACTGGTACACGTTCTCGCCGTCGGCGCGTTACGTGCTCTACGCCGACAAGAACGGCGACGGGAAGCCCGACGTGACCTGGCGGTTCAGGTTCAAGAACCGCGCGCCTGTCGCGTTTCTCCAGAACACGCAGCAGGAGTACACCGTCACGCGTCTCGACGGCAACAACCCGCGTGTCGTCGGCTCGGGGCTTCTGACACCGCCCGACAACATCGGGCCGCGATCGACCCCGAACTACCACGGGCTGGCAACGGCCGGCGTCCATGACCTCAACGACGGCTCCAAGGTGTTCGCCGGCCAGCGGGACGACGGGTTCTTCGGAGACATCGGCGCGGTCTTCGATCTCGTCGCGATCCGCAAAGGCACCGGCGCGAGCGGTGGAGGAAAGGACTTCTTCGCCGGCTATGCAGTGCACTCGATCGCGCTGCAGGTACCGCTCTCGCAGCTCGACAACGGCGGTAACCACGTCGTCGGGATCTGGTCGGCCACTGAGCGCCCGGTCACGAAGGTGACGCTCGCGAAGTGGCGCGGTCGCAAGTTCGTCAAGAAGGAAACCGAGTGGCGACAGGTGTCCCGCCTGGGCAATCCGCTCATCAACGAGGTGCTGATCCCGACGGAGCTGAAGGACAAGTGGAACGCAACCTCGCCGGACAAGGACAAGCAGTTCGAGCAGTACTACTCGAGTCCCGTCCTCGCGAAGCTGCTCAACCAGCTGTACCCGCAGTTCGGTCCCTTCCAGGAGACCAACCGGACCGACCTGGTCGCGGTGCTACTGACCGGGCTGAAGGAGCCGAACCTCAACTTCACCGGTGAGACCCGCGCGGACGAGCTCCGGCTGAACCTCGCGATCGCTCCCACCGCGGCTGTCGGTCAAGGCAATCGCCTCGGCGTGCTCGGAGGGGATCTCGCGGGCTGGCCGAACGGCCGGCGCCTCGAAGACGACGTGATCGACATCGCCGAGCGCGCTGTCGGTGGTGCCCTCATCGGCCACAGCCTGCCGCTGGGCGACGGCGTGAATGAGAACGACGTGCCGTACATGACGACGTTCCCGTACCAGGCCGATCCGTTCGCCGGCTTCGACAACACGAAAGGCCAGCAGAAGCCTTGACGAAGCTTCTGATCGGCGGCGCGGCGGCGGTCATCGCCGCCGCCGCGCTGCTGCTCGGCGGTGTCGCCTCGCCGTCGGCGTCGCAGTCCGAGCCGGTGCCGGCCGCGGCGCTCGACCGGCAGGGGAACGCCTTCGCACAGCACGCGCGCGAGACTGGCGACGCGACGTACTACGCGAAAGCCGAGGGCGCCTACCGGCAAGCGTCGGAGTTGGCGCCGAACGACCTGCCCGCGACCATCGGCCTCGGGGCAGTCGCCCTGTCACGACACGAGTTTCGCCACGCGCTCGCGCTCGGCCGGCGGGCCGTCCGGCTTTCGCCGTCCACTGCACGCGGCTACGGGGTCGTGGGCGATGCGCTCCTCGAGCTCGGGCGGTACGAGGAAGCCTTCGAGACGTTCAACCGGATGGTCACGCTGAAGCCGAGCGTCGGCTCCTATGCACGCATCTCGTACGCGCGGGAGTTGCTGGGCGACATCGACGGCGCTGCCGAGGCGATGAGCTACGCGATCGACGCCGCGGCCGGTGAGCCGGAAGCGCTGGCGTGGTCGCATACCCAGCTCGGGAAGCTGTTGTGGGCGCACCGGCGCCCGGGAGCGTTCCGCGAGTATCGCGCCGCGCTCGCAGTGCAACCGCGTTATGTCTACGCGCTCGAGGCGCTCGCCGCGGTCGAGACCGCTCGGGGCGACGCCCGCCGCGGGATCGAGCTCGCGCGACGCGCCGCAGACGGGCTGCCGCTGCCGCAATTCGTCGCGACGCTCGGCGACCTCCTGCATCGTGCGGGCCGCGACGGCGCAGCGCGGCGTCAGTACCGGCTGGTCGCTGCGATCGCTCGGCTGCAACGCTCGAACGGCGTCAAGGTCGAGCTCGAAGAGGCCGCCTTCGACCTCGACCACGGAATCAACGTGCGCCGCGCGCTCGACCTCGCGCGTGCCGGCCGCGCGGCTCGGCCGTCGATCGACGGTGACGACATCTTGGCGTGGGCGCTCGTCCGGAACGGCCGGTGCGGCGAGGCGCTGCACTACTCGAACCGCGCGCTCCGGCTCGGAACGCTCGACCGGAAGAAATTCGTGCACCGCGCGGCGATCGAGCGCTGCCTCGGAAACCACGACCTGGCGGCGCAATGGTCGCGGCGCGCCGCGGCGCTGCGATGAAACGGCTCCTGCTCGTCGCTTCCGCACTCGCGGCCCTCGTCTTCCCGGTCGCGGCGTCGGCGCACCCGCTCGGCAACTTCACCGTCAATCGCTTCAGCCGCGTCGAAGTCGCCGACTCGCACCTGTACGTGCGCTACGTGCTCGATCTCGCCGAGATTCCGACGTTCCAGGCCGGGAGGATCGATGCTGCGCCGTTCGCGCGTTCCATCGCGCGCCGCGCCGAGCTCAGGGTGAACGGTCGCCGTGTGCCCCTCGTCCCGACCGACTGGGTGCTCGCACACCCGCGCGGCGCCGCCGACTTGAAGACGACGCGCTTCCAGGCGATTCTCCGCGGCCCCAAGCTGCTCGCGCGCAGCGTCGTCGTCTACCACGATCGCAATTACGCCGACCGCGTCGGCTGGAAGGAGGTGCTCGTCGGCGACACTCCGAGCCGGAGTCACGAGCTCCGCGCGTATCCGCAGGGCCTGCTCTCGACGCCCCTCGCCGTTACGAGCGTGCGCGCCCCCCTCGGGCCCGAAGACGGGTCGAACGTTCCGCCACGCCTGACGCGCGGCGACGCGCTCCGCGCGCCCGATCGGATTGCAGACGGCGCCTTCGCGTCGCTCGTCTCGCGCGACGACCTCGGCTTCTGGGTGATCCTCACGTCGCTGGCCGCCGCCGTCTTCTGGGGCGCGGCGCATGCGCTCTCGCCCGGCCACGGGAAGACGATCGTCGCGGCGTATCTCGTCGGTCGCCGCGGCACCGCACGGCACGCGGCACTGCTCGGGCTGATCGTGACGGTGACGCATACGATCGGCGTCTTCGCGTTCGGCCTCGTGACGCTGCTGCTCTCGCACTACGTCGTGCCGGACGAGCTGTATCCGTGGGTGAACCTCGTTTCGGGCATCCTGGTCGTAGCCATCGGGCTTTCGGTGCTCCACGCGCGCGTTCGCCGCGATCGCGGTCACAGCCATCACCATCACCACGGCGAGGCTCCGAGCAGCCGTTCGCTCCTGGCAGTCGGTGTCTCAGGCGGGCTGCTGCCGTGCCCGTCGGCGCTGGTGGTGCTGCTCGCCGCGATCTCGCTGCACCGGATCGGCTTCGGCCTCGTCCTCGTCGTGGCCTTCAGCGCCGGGCTCGCACTGACGATCACGGGGATCGGCCTCGTCGCCGTTCTCGCGCGCAGCGCCTGCGCGCGCGTTCCCCTCGAGGGCCGCGTGCTCTCGCTCGTGCCGGCGCTGAGCGCCGTCGTCATCGTCGCCGCGGGCATCGGCATGACGGTCCGGGCGGTCTAGATGTTCGGGCTCGACGAACAGATCGCCGGTCTGTCGAACAGCACGACCCTGCTCGTCGTGGTCGCAGTGTCGATCTTGCTCGGCCTGCGTCACGCGAGCGACCCCGACCACCTCACGGCGGTCACGACGATGATCGCGTCGCGTCGCGGGCGGACGACGCGACACGCGGCGCGACTGGGGCTCAGCTGGGGGGTCGGCCACGCGACGTCGCTCTTCGTGTTCGGGCTCCCCGTCGTGCTGTACAGCGCGTACCTTCCCGACGAAGTGCAGAAAGGCGCCGAGACGTTCGTCGGGTGCCTGATCGTCGCGCTCGCGGTCGGATTGCTCGCTCGCTGCAGGCGCGGCCTGGCGCACACACACTCGCGCGGACGCAATGCCTGGCAGGCGTACGCGATCGGCCTCGTGCACGGGATGGGCGGAACGGCAGGCGTCGGTGTCCTGCTGCTCGCCGCAATCCCGACGCGCACGCTCGCGATCGCGGCGCTGGCACTGTTCGCGCTTTGCACCGCGGTCTCGATGACCGTGCTGTCCGCAGGCTTCGGCGTCGCGCTTGCGAGTCCGGGGATGCGACGGTGCTTTCATCGCGTCGCACCTGCGTTCGGCATCGCGAGCCTCGCCTTCGGCGTTTGGTATGCCCTCGGCGCGCAGGGCCTGGTGCCGTACATGCTGTAGGTTGCGGGCAGCGTGCCGACCGTTGCTCCGTACGGTTCGTGGTCGTCCCCGATCACCCTGGACCTCGTCGCAAGCGAAGGCGGCGTCTCGTACGGATTCCTGTCGGTGACCGACGACGGCGCGTACTGGCTCGAGAGCCGTCCGCAGGAGCAAGGCCGGATGGCGCTCGTTCTGCGGCCGCACGGCGGCGACGCCGTCGACGTCGTTCCGGCAGGCTTCAACGTGCGGACGCGCGTGCACGAGTACGGCGGCGGCGCGTGGTTTCACCACGGTTCCGTCGTCTTCTGTTCCAACTTCGACGACAGTCGCCTCTACCGGATCGACGAGCCCGGTGGCGAGCCGCAGGCGATCACGCCGGCGCCGCCCGCCGAGCATGCACTTCGTTACGCCGACGGCCGCGTGTTCGCGAACGGTCGCCTGATCGTCTGCGTCCGCGAGTCGCACGGCGAGGGCGAGCCGAAGAACGAGCTCGTGGTGCTGCCGGCGGACGGCTCGAGCGAGCCGCGTGTGATCGCGACCGGGCGCGATTTCTACGCAGCGCCACGGCCGAGCCCCGACGGTGGACGTCTCGCGTGGCTCGCGTGGGACCACCCCCACATGCCGTTCGAGGGAACGGACCTGTGTGTCGCCGAGCTCTCAGCTGACGGGACGTGTTCGAACTCCCGCCGGGTGGCGGGCTCGGCCACGGAATCGATCTTCCAGCCCGAGTGGGGGCCGAACGGCGACCTCTACTTCGCCTCGGACCGCACGGGCTGGTCGAACCTGTACCTCGAACAGGACGGCGAGGTGCGCGAGCTCACTCGGGAGCGTGCCGACCTCGGCTATCCCCAATGGGTCTTCGATCTCACCCGCTACGCGTTCCTCGCCGACGGACGCATCGCCTGCCTGTTCACGCGCGAGGCGGTCGACGGCCTCGAGCTAGTGGATCCGGCCACCGGAGAGCTCGAGCGCATCGAGCTTCCATACACCGCGTTCCACTCGCCGTCGCTCCGCAGCCGCGGTAACACACTGGTGTTCGCGGCAGCGTCGCCGCAAGAGCCGAGCGCGATCGTCGAGCTCGACGTCGAGTCGGGCCGCCTGACGACGCTCGCCCGCTCGGCGGAGCTCGCCGTCGACGAACGCTATCTCGCGCGGGCGGAGCCGATCTCGTTCGAAGGCGCCGACGGGCGCACGTCGCACGGCTTCTTCTATGCACCCGCGAACCCGGACTATGAGGCCTCTCCCGACGAGCTTCCCCCGCTCCTCGT
>JBJMJL010000099.1:0-5354 GCA_045806365.1 Gaiellaceae bacterium | reverse complement strand
CGACCTCGGCGATCCCGGCGGCATCGACGATGTGCGGAAAGGATTGGAGCTGGCGCTGGACACGGGCGACCTCGCCGCTGCCGGTGTCGGCTACAGCAACCTCGCGAGCAACCTCTATCCCAGGTCCGCCACGGACGCGCTCGAGGTCTGGGACGACGGCATCGAGTTTGCGATCAAGCGCAGCATGACCGGCAACCGGTTCTGGCAGCTCGCGGAGAGCACGTGGGCGCTCTTCGATCTCGGACGCTGGGATGACGTCGTCGAGCGCGCGACCGAGGTCGCGGAATGGGCTGACGGCGGCGGCCTGACCTATGCGGGCGCGATCGCCGCGCCGCAGCATGCGCTCGTCCTGCTGCATCGCGGGCAAACTCCCGACGCCGTTCCGCTGCTCGACCAGTGGGTGCCGGCGGCGCGCGAGGCCGGCGATCCGCAGGTCGTCGTCCCGGCCCTCTCGGCGGCCGCGCAGCTCGCCGCCGCGACGGGCGATCTTCAGGCGGCCGTCGAGCTCGTGCGTGAAGTCGAGGCGCGTACGCGCAGCGGCGCCCAGCTTTACCGGCCGAACCACCTGCCGGCGTTCGTTTCGCTTGCGCTTGCCGGCGGCGAGCCCGGGCTGGCGAAGACGTTCCTCGAAACGGAGTACCCGCCGATGGCGCGGATCGTGCACTCGCTCGTTGCGGCCCGTGCAATCGCAGCAGAAGCGAGCGGCGCAAGCGATGAGGCGCTCGCGTTGTACGAGCAGGCAGCGACGGGATGGGACGAGTACGGGTTCGTGCTCGGCCGCGCTGAGGCGCTACACGGAGCCGGTCGATGTCTGGTCGCGCTCGGCCGCACACAGCACGCAACCGCTGCATTGCGCGAGGCCCGAGCGACGTTCGCGCAGCTCGGCGCGCAACCGGCCGTCGAACGCGTCGACTACACGCTCACGCAGGCGACGAGCCGTACGGCTTAGGCTGACGCCGCGGGGCGCAAGCGCGCGAGTGGAGGCGCGGCCCGCAGCCCGAGGATCGACTCGTCGAGCGTCCTGACGAGCGCCGGACGGTCGCCGTGCAGCAGCGTCTCGACGATCGCGCGCCGCACGACGTCCGGATCGGGATCGCCTGAGAGACGGTCCTGCAACTCCGCGCGTGCTTGCGGCGTTTCCCCGAGCAAGATCGCGCCGCGCACCGCCGCGGCCCACAGGCCGTCGTTGCCTGCGAGCAGCGCTGCGAGCGCCTCGCGCAACTGCTCCGCCTGAAACGGCCCGTCCTGGAAGAGCGACAGCTCCCAGCGGTCGATCGCCTCGCCCAGCTCCGGGTCGTCGTCGGCGCTCCCGAGCTCCGCGAGCAGGTCCCACGCCAGCGTCGCGCGAAAGGAGTCGAGGCGCGTCGGCTCGCCGGCCGGCTGCGTCGCCGCGATCGGCAGCACGGGACGCACGCCGTACGGCCGCCAGTCGAGGCGTTCGAACAGCACCGGGCCGGCCGCTATGGGCGCAGCAGTCGCCAGGCGGATCGCCGTCACGACGTCCGCGAACTCGCCGGCGGCGTCAGGCGGCTCGAGCGCGCCAGCCTCCAGCGCGCGCTCGAGCTCGAGCACGCAGAGGCGGTCGGGCTCGCGGCCGAAGTCGTCGGGCAGCAAGCCGTTCGACTCGGGCCAAAGCTTCGCGAGCTCGCCGGTTGCGGCCATGCGCAGGCGAACCCCGCCGCCGAGCTCGATCGTCGTTCCACCCGTTGTGATGCCGATCACCGGCGCGACGGCGCCGTATTGATGGCCGTTGCCGAAGAGCGCGCGCTCGAGCTCGGCGTACGCGCGCGCGAACGCATCGTCGTCCCAGTCGAAGCCGCCGCAGAGCTCGGCCGTCTGCACGAGCAGCGGCAGCAGCACGCTGCCGAACAGGGCTTCGTCTTCGCTTGCGCGAGGACCAGCGTGGGCGCGTGCGAAGATCGACGCCGCGGGCTGGCGGAGCAGCTCCTCTACCGCCAGCTGCGCGTCGGGACGGCGGCGCAGCGTGTGCGCGCGCTGCTCGATGAACGGTTTGACGAGCGGACGGTACTCGTAGAGCGCCGGCTTCCGAGGCGAGACGTGCTCTTCGAACGCGAACGGCAAATCCGCGCCTCCGTCGAGCTCGGCGAGGAGCGTGCGGAAGGTCCCGAGGCAGA
The DNA here is from genome assembly GCA_045806365.1 of Gaiellaceae bacterium. Lineage (GTDB taxonomy): Bacteria > Actinomycetota > Thermoleophilia > Gaiellales > Gaiellaceae > 3-1-20CM-4-69-9. The sequence goes on along the minus strand of JBJMJL010000099.1, from coordinate 3,219 downwards.
AAGCCCTCAGCGCCGGATGCAGCTGTGGAGCGCGCACGACCACGGCTTCGCTTACGCCGTCGCCGGTTCCTCTCCTTTCTGGCACTGCGGGCACCAGTACGTCATGCGCGCGTCATCGCCTTGCGGCCAGGCCTTGATCGCCGTGCCGCAGCGTAGACACATGTAGCCCGTGCGGCGATAGACGCTCGCGCGGTACCGGACGCCCTCGACGCGCGCGCGCATGACCTCGTGCGCGGTCGCGAGGACCGCGCGCACCTCCTCATCGGAGACGTCGCGAACACGGCGCCACGGCGAAATGCGCCGCGTCCACAACGACTCGACCTTCCAGATGTTCCCGATGCCGGAGACGAGTCGCTGGTCGAGCAGCGCGTCGCCGATCTGCCGGTCGGGATGGCCGCGGATGCGGCGCACCATCGCGTCGTACTCCGGCGGCTCGGCAAGGATGTCGGGGCCGAGGCGAAGAGCGACGCCGCGGTCGAGCTCGAGCACCGGCCCGCCCCAGAGCACGCCGGCGTGCTCGGCGCCGCGGAGCACGAGCCACGGCGTGCCGAGGACGGGAGCGTCACGGCCGAGCACGCGCCAGCGCCCGCTCATCCGCAGGTGGCTGCGGAGAACGAGGCCGCCCTCGAAGCGAAAGAGGAGGTTCTTGCCGATCGCCTCGACGCTCTCGAGCCGCCGGCCGTCGAGCCGCGGCGCGAGCTGCTTCACCGCCGCGCGCGGATGCGGCGTCTCGACCTCGAGCTCCTGTCCGACCAGCACCTGCAACCGCCGCGCCGCGCGGTGGATCGCGTCACCTTCGGGCATGCTGACAGCGTATGCGCGCTGCGCTCGCAGGAGCCGTCGCCGCGACGGTGTGGGGATTGCAGGAGCCGCTCGACCGGCGTCTCTTCCGCTGCGACTACTCGGATGTGCGTCTCGTCGGCGGGCTCGGCGTGCACGCGCTGAACGGCGCGCTCTTCGGGCTGGCCTTCGACGTCGTCAGAAGGCGCACGAACGTCGACGGACGCCGCCTCGCGCTCGCGCTCGCTCTCGTGGAGCACGCAGCGCTGTGGCCGCTGCTCGGTCTGTTCGACCGCGAGCTCGTCAGGAGCCCGCGCGCGTTCGCGCAGGGCACGTACCGGCACGCGTTGTTCGGCGTCGTCCTCGGGCGGCTGGCGTGACGACGTTCCGGCAGACGCCGCTGCGAAAGCTCGGCAACCTGCTGATCGCGCCGCTCGCGCGTCGCGGCCTCGCCGGTAAGCGCACACACATCCTCACCACCGTCGGGCGGAAGACCGGGCGGCGCTACTCGACACCGGTGCAGCTCGTCTTCCTCGACGGCGAGCGCTGGCTCGTCGCGCCGTACGGCGAACGCGAGTGGGTCAAGAACGCCCGCGCCGCCGGCGTCGTCGAGCTGACCCGCGCGGGGCGCACCGAGAGCGTCCGCGTCGAGGAGGTCGAGCCGGAGCGGGCGGCCCCCGTCCTCCGCACATACCTGCGCAAGACGCCGGTGACCAAGCCGTTCTTCGACGTCGGTCGCAACTCGTCGCTCGAGGACTTCGCGGCGGAGGCACCGCGCCATCCGGTGTTCAGGATCCTCGCCGGCTAGCGAGCCCGAGAGCCGCGAGCGCGCCGACCGCCGCGACGCCCGCGATCGCCCTCCTGTGACGTGGCGACGCGGCCGGCTTCGCAGTCAGCTCGCGGCGGCGTGCGAGCTGGATCACCTGCGCGGGATGGAGCGGCCGCCGTCCCGAGAGCTGCTCGATCTGCGAGCGGCACGAGAACCCTGCCGTCACGATCAGCGTGTCCGCGGAGGACTCCCGGACCTTCGGCAGCAACACGCGCTCGGCGCATGCGACCGACACGTCGTAGTGGCCCTCCTCGTACCCCCACGCACCGGCCATGCCGCAGCAACCGCTGTCGGGCACGTCGACCTCGAGGCCCATTGCCTCCAGCAGCCGCCGATCCGGGTCGACGCCGCCCGTCGCGTGCTGGTGGCAGTGCTCGTGCAGAAGGGCCTTGCCGGTGAGCGGCGGCGGCGTGTACTGCCCCTGCTGCAGGAACTCGGCCAGGTGGAACGTCTGCTTCGCGAGCCGCCGTGCGTCCTCGTCGTTCGGACGCATCTTCACGAGCTCGTCCTTGAAGACCGCGACGCAGCTCGGCTCGACGCCGACCACCGGCGTCCCGCCGCGGATGTCCTCGCGCAGCTCGTCGAGCAAGCGCTCGAGATAGCGCTGCGCCAGGTCGAGCATCCCGTAGTCGTAGAGCGGACGGCCGCAACAGAGATGTACCCGCGGGACGACGACGCGACAACCCGCGTCCTCCAGCACCTCGACAGCGGCGGCGCCGACGTCGGTGTGGAAGTGGTTCGTGAACGTGTCCGGCCACAGGATCACTTTCTTGCCGGCCGCGTTGTGCGTCCCGCGACGGCCGTACCAGTCGCGGAGCGTTGTCGGCGCGAACTTCGGCAGCTCGCGCTCGGGATGAACGCCGATCAGCGGCCTCGTCAGCGGGGCGAGCGCGTTCGCGACGTCCGGCATCCTGGATGCGACGCGCGCCGCCTGGTCGATCAGACCGAAGGCATACGCGTGCGCCGGCCGCGGCCGGCGCGCGTAATAGTGCGAGAGGAACTCGGCCTTCAGCGTCGGCATGTCGACGCTGACCGGGCAGTCGTGCGTGCAGCCCTTGCACGAGAGGCAGAGATCGAGCGCGTCGAAGACCTCGTCGGCGCGCCATAACTCGAGCTCGCTGCCGTTGACCATCTCCCAGAGGATCCGCGCGCGACCGCGCGTCGTGTGTCTCTCCTCGCGCGTGACCATGTAGCTCGGGCACATGACGCCGCCGCTCGTGTGCCGGCACTTGCCGATGCCCACGCAGCGCAGCGCGGCGTGCTCGAAGCTGCCGTGGTCCTTCGCGAAGGCGAAGTGCGTCTTCAGCTGCGGCGGCGCGTAGTTCGTGCCGAGCCGGAGGTTCTTCGTGATCGGGTACGGGTCGACGACTTTGCCGGGGTTCATCTTCCACGCCGGATCCCAGATCGACTTGAACTCCCTGAAGGCCGAAACGAGCTCAGGCCCGTACATCTTCTCCAGCAGCTCGCCACGCGACTGGCCGTCGCCGTGCTCGCCGGACAGCGAGCCGCCGTAGGACACCACCAGGTCGGCGGCGCGTTCCACGAACGCGCGCATGCGCGCCACCCCGCGCGCGGACTCCAGGTCGAAGGGGATGCGGGTGTGCACGCAG
>JBJMJL010000098.1:0-20615 GCA_045806365.1 Gaiellaceae bacterium | reverse complement strand
CCGGTTAAAGGTTCGTAAGCGTTTTGTGCTCCAATCCGGCGGACGTGGAACGCCGTAGAGATCCAGAGGAAATGGGCGTCTCCTTCGCCTTGCCTGCGGCCATGCCTCTGGAGGCGCGGCGCGAACCGGCCGAGCGCGAGCCGTTCGTCGACGACCCGTCGATCAGCGACGGCGAGCTGATCCGGCGCGTAGCCCGCCGCGACGCCAACGCGTTCGAGGCGCTCTACCACCGCTACGCCCGCCCGGTCTTCGGCCTCGCCATGCGGCGGCTGGGCGACCGGATGAACGCCGAGGACGCCGTCCAGGAGACGTTCGCGGCGATCTGGCGCTCCGCGCGGACGTACAAGCCCGATCGCGGCGCCGGCGCGCCGTGGCTCTACGCCGTCGCGCGAAACGCGATCGTCGACCGAGCGCGCGCGCGCACCGAGCCGCCGGGCGAGAGCCCCGAGCCGGCGTCGGACGAGCCGACGCCGGCCGAGCGAGCGGAGACGTCGTACACGGCCTGGCGCGTGCACCGGGCGCTCGAGAGCCTTTCCCAGCACGAGCGCGAGGTGATCGAGCTGGCGTACTACGGCGGCCTCTCGCAGAGCGAGGTCGCCGACTTCCTCGCCATCCCCCTCGGAACCGTCAAAACGCGCACGCGCGCTGGCCTCGGCCACCTCGCCGACCAGCTCGAAGGAGAGCTCGGATGACACGGCGTCCCGACTTCGACGACCTCGTCGGCCGCGACGCGCCGGCCGACGAGCGCGATCGGCTACGCCGCGTGCACGAGCTCCTGATCGAGGCCGGCCCCCCAGAGGAGCTTTCGCCGGAGATGGAGAGCGTGCCGTGGCCGGAGGACGCGCTCGCACCGCTCTTCGGGCGGCGACGCGAAGGGAAGAAGCGCCGGCCGATGCTGCTCGCCGCCACGATCGCGACGGCGCTGGTCGCGGGCTTCCTGCTCGGGCAAGCCACGACGACGTCGAGCACGACGTCGATCGACGCGCGCGAGACGGTCAAGCTGCAGGGAACCTCGCTTGCGCCGAATGCGCTGGCGACGCTGAAGCTCGGGCATCCCGACGCCGCCGGAAACTGGCCGATGGTGCTCGAAGTGAGCGGCCTGCCGAAGCTAAAGCGGGGCGGCTACTACGACCTCTACCTGACCAAGGATGGCCGGCCGATCGTTTCCTGCGGCACGGTCAACACGAGAGGGACGACGGTGGTGCGGTTGTCGGCCGCCTACGCGCTCGAGAAATTCGACAAGGACGGCTGGGTGATCGTGCGGAAGCTTCCGCCGAACTTCCAGCGCCAAGACGTCGTTCTGACCGCTGCGGCGACTTAGGGCGCGACTCTGTCGGCCGCGACGAACGCGGCGTGCGTGACGGGCATCTTCGCCGCGAAGAACTGCTCGACTGCCTCGGCGTAGCGGCGGATCTCGCGCTGCGCCGTTTCCGCCGCGCGTAGCGAGACGAAGTTCATGAGGGCGCGCGCGTTCACCGTCCAGAAGAATTCGGTGTACGCCCCAACCGGCATCACACAACGCGCAAGCTCACGAGCAACGCCGGCTTCGACCAGCCGCACATACGTCTCGTAGGCATGGTCGTAGACCTCGCGCAACTCCTCGCGCGTCTGCTCTGCGACGTCGTCGTCGACGGGCTCGAAGGAGTACGCACCGGGCTTGCCGACCTGCGAGCGCACGTCCGCGGCCTCCGGAACGTAGAAGTCGTCGGTCGCCTTCGCGTACCGCATCGAGAACTCGTTGAATGAGCCGACGCGATGCCGGAACCACTCGCGCGCGACGAAGATCGGCGCGCGGATGTGGAAGCGGAACGAGTTGTGCTCGAACGGCGTCCCGTGCCGGTCGCGCATGAGAAAGCGGATCAGGCCCTCGTCGGCCTCGTTCATCTCCTCCTTGCGCCGCGCGAAGCTCACGCGCGCGGCATTCACGACCGAGAGGTCGGTTGCCATCGAGCCGTCGAGCCGGACGAAGCCGTGGTCGAGGACGGCGATGGCGTCCTCGGCTATCACTCTGTCGATCGTGGCCACTGGGCAATCGAGTCTAGCCGGGGTACATGTCGGCACTTCCGGCTGGTCATACCCGTCGTGGAAGCCGGGCTTCTATCCCCCCGGAACCGACGCCGGCGCCTTTCTCGCCTACTACGCGCAGCACTTCTCGACGGTCGAGCTGAACACAACCGGCTATCGCCTGCCGGCGGAGGAGCACTTCCAGCGCTGGGCCGAGCACACGCCGCCCGGCTTCGTCTTCGCGCCGAAGCTGGCCGGCAACCGTCCGCGCATGGTCGCGGACTTCGCGTCCCGGGTGCGCCTCCTCGGCGACCGGCTCGGACCCGTGCGCGTGCAGCTGATCAGCGCGCGCGACGAAGGGATGCTCGAGCTGATCCTCGGCTCGCTCGATCCGGACTTTCGCATCGCGTTCGACCTCGAGCACGAGAGCTGGGACGGAGTCGAGCCGCGCCTCGCGGCCGCGGGCGCGGTGCGCGTGAACGACCTCGAGCACGCCGCGCCGTTTCGCTACGTCCGCTTTCGCGACCCGCCGTACACGGACGAGCAGCTGCAGGAGTGGGCGACGCGGCTGCGCGACGTGCAGGAGCCGACCTTCGCGTACTTCCGCCACGAGGACGAGCCGACCGCCCCGACCTACGCGCGGCGTCTACTCGAGCTCCTCGCAAAAGAGGCCGGAGGTTAGTGCAGGCGAAGCCGCACTAACCGCAAGCCGGAGCAAAAGCGAAGCCTTTACGCCGAACAGGTCAACCACGCGGTGGGCGGCGCTTTTGCACCCCACCTTTGTGCCCAGACCCATCCCACTGCGGCGATCTCTTCGAGACTTTCGAGCAGGTCGATTCTGTGGATCATCCAGGAGCTATGGCCCTCGCCGGGCACCGCTCGATGGCGACGACGAACGGCTATCTCCACCTCGCCGGTGTCGTCTTCCGCGACGAGGCCGACGCCCTCGAACGGCGGCTGCTCGGCGAGGCTACTCGCCCAGGCCGCGCGTAGTCATTCGTCTCGGCGCGATTCGTCCTCAAGTCGCGACCACGCCTGGGCGTTCTGCCACCAGCGATAGACCAACCAGCCGATCACGGCGAGACTCGCGCCGATCGTCAGCCACGCGGTGACTGCGCCCAGCACGGCCGCGAGCACGATCAACGCGGCGGTGATGATCGCGGCGATTCCGAAGACCAGTTCGCCTTTCGGCCGCACCATGACGCGATACCCCCGGTCTTCGACGCTACTCATCAGGCGTACCGATGGGTACAACTTTGTACCCATCTGAGCCGACCTCGGATGATCTGAGCTTCTAGGTCGGTCGGGTCCAAAAGCGACAGCTTTCGCGCGGCGCTAATGAACCCGGCATTTCTTGTCGACTCCGAGGATGGAGTCGAGCAAGGCGTTCTGCTGCCGCTCGTACTCGACGTCGGCAGCGTTGTTCGGGTTGTAATCGTGCAGGCCCTGCAGCGTGATGCTCACATCCGGCGTGACGCCGGGGCCGATCACGGTGAGGCGGTACTTCTCGCCGCTGCCCGGCCCACGCTTCGTGAACGGATAGAACCCGTAACAGAAGATGCCGGTTGGACGATGTGACAGGAACGCGTTCTCACGGCGCCAGCCCTTGCCGTAGCGCGAGTTGAAAGTGTCGACGTAGATGTTCCGGCCGTAGTCGTCGAGCGGCGACCCGACACGCGTCGCCGCGAAGCCGTACACGGGCTGACCGCCGTACGTGAGGCGCCCGAAGAGATGGTGGTAGCGGCCGCCGTAGACCCAATCCGTCCACGCCTCGAGCGTCGCCGGAGCAGCGGACCAGTGCGACAGGCGCAACTCCCGCGCACCCAACCGTGACGTCGGGCGTCCGTCGAAGTTCGGCAACGTGCGCTGCCACGACTGCACGGCCCAGTACGAGCCGTCCGGCGCGGCGCAGCCCGTGACGTAGAACGCGAGCTTCGGTCCGTCGTAGCGGCGACACTGGCCCGCTGAATTCCAGCTGCGCCCCGAGTAGTCCTTGCGGAACTGAACCTGAGGGACGTTTGGATTCGGCGTGCGCGCGTTGACGGCGCCCGATGCGACGACGCGATGCACGCGACCGTGCGCGGAATACGTGAGCAGCGCCTGGCCTTCTGGGTTGACGGAGAGGCGGACGCCGCTTGCGTTCCGATCGATCAGCCCGGACGCTGACGCGGAGGCGGGCGCAAGCACGAGCAGCGAGAGAGCGACGGCGAAGCTCCTCATCGGCGTACCTTCGGCACTCTACTCCGGAGGCTTGATCAGAAGCGAGCGGCTGCCCCCAGGTGGCGCTCGTAGGCTCCGCTCTCCACGATTTCGGCGATCTGCGCAACCGTGTGACGTAGCTCGTCGTCGGTGTTGAAATAGTGCGGGCCGAGGCGCAGGCCGGCATCAGGACGGAAATCGCAGATGATCTGACGTTCCGAGAGCTCCGTATGGACGGCCTCGAACTCCGGCGTGCGAGCGGTGACCGTCCCGCCGCGGCGTGAGGCGTCGCGCGGGCTGCCGACCTCGAAGCCGGCGTCGTCGAGCAGGTCGATCAGGAGCTGCGTCTGCCGCACCGAGTTCTCGCGGATGCGGTCGACGCCGATCTCCTCGATCAGATCGTAGCCGGCAGTCGCGGCGTAGAGCGCCGGCACGTTCGGCGTGCCGGTGAGGAAACGAGCGACGCCGTCCGCGTACTCCAGCTCGGGCTCGAAGCCGAAGGGGCGCGCGTGCGCCTGCCAGCCCGTGAACGTGGGCTCGAGCAAGCCGGCGAGGTCGGGACGGACGTACAGCCAACCGTTGCCGGGCCCGCCGCACAGCCACTTGACGCTGCCGCCCACGGCGAAATCGACGTTCAAGGCAGCAACGTCGAGCGGCACGATCCCCGTGGACTGGTACGCGTCGAGCACGACGTGTGCGCCCAGCTCGTGCGCGCGGCGCACGATCGACTCGACGTCCTGGATCTCCGCCGTCTTGAACAGCACGTGCGTGATCGGCACCAGCAGCGTGCGCTCGTCGATCGCCTCGACGACCGCTTCGTCGTTCGGCACGACGACGATCTCGAGGTCGGGCTGCGCCTGGTACAGGTAGCGGACGCTCGGGAAGTTGCCCTCCTCGTACACGACACGATTGCGCTGCGGGTCGACGGGCCGGAAGCACGAGAGGACGATCGCCTCCGCGATCGCGACGTTTTGGTGCATGACGGTCGAGCCGGGCGGCGCGCCGATGATGCGCCCGATCTGGTCGCCGACCGTCAGCGGCATCTCCCACCAGCCTTCCGCCCACGCGCGGATGCCGCGCTCGCTCCACGTGCGCGCGTACTCGAGCATGCGCTCCTCCGCCGCGCGGGGCATCGCGCCGAGTGAGTGGTTGATCAGGTAGGTCGTGTGCTCCAGGATCGGAAACCGATCCCGGTACTGCGTGAGCTCAGTTGAGATGGCGCTCGGCCGGCCCCACGTAGCGGGCCGACGGACGGAAAAGCCGTCCCGTTCGCTTCTGCTCGAGGATGTGCGCCGACCAGCCGGCGACGCGCGAACAGGCGAACATCGCGGGCGCGAGCGGCGGCGGGATCTCCGCGACATCCAGGACGAGCGCGGAGTAGTACTCCACGTTCGTCCGCAGCGGCCGCTCCGGGTAGCGCCGCTCGAGCTCCGCCAGCGCGGCCTCTTCGAGTCGCTCGGCGATCTCGATCTGGGGTGAGCCGAGCTCGCGCGCCGTCCGTTTGAGGATGCGCGAGCGCGGATCCTCCGCGCGGTAGACGCGGTGGCCGAAGCCCATGATCCGCTTGCGCGCGTCGAGTGTGTCACGCACCCACTTCTCCGGATCGCCCATCTCGGTGACTTCGTCGAGCATCGGCTTCACGTAGGCCGGCGCGCCGCCGTGCAGCGGCCCGGAGAGCGCGCCGACGGCCGACGACAGCGCAGCGCCGCAGTCCGCGCCGGTCGACGCCGTGACGCGAGCGGCGAAGGTCGACGCGTTGAGACCGTGCTCGGCTGTGCAGATCCAGTACGTGTCGATGGCCTTGACGTGGCGCGGATCGGCCTCACCGCGCCAGCGCAGCAAGAACTTCTCCGCGGCGGTCTTGCCCTGCGCCACGACGTCGTCGGAAATCTCGTCGGTCTTGCCGTCCGCCACGCGCGCGGAGCGCCCGACGATTCCCATCATCTGCGATGACAGTCGACCGAGATCTTCACGTGCCTGTTCGTCCGAGATCTCGTTGAGCTTGCCGAGCTTCCATTCGCCCGCAAGCCGCGCCGTTTCCGCCTGCAGGTCGGCGGGCGCGTTCCCGGTGAGGGGCGAGGGCTCGTACGGCTCCGGCTCAGGCATCTTCGAATCGAGGTCGTCGTCGACCAGCAGGCCCCAGACGTTTTCGTACGGGTAGCGGTCGACGAGCTCCTCGATGTCGACGCCGCGATAGCGAAGGACACCGCCCTCCCGGTCCGGCTCGGCGATCTGGGTCTCGACGGCGACGACGCCTTCGAGGCCCGGCTTGAAGTCGTTGTTGCTGCTCATCGAACCTCCAACTCGATCTCCCGGCCGACCGACCGCTCGCGCGCCGCCTCGAGCACCAGCGCTGCGGCTGCCGCGTCCTGGACGGCGACGCCGACTGACTTATACAGGGTGATCTGCTCCGGCGAGGTTCGCCCCGGGCTCGTCTCGGCGACGAGCTCGCCGAGCTCGACGACGCTCTCCGGCGCGCCGTCACGAAACTCCGACGCTCCCGCGGGTGGCGGCGCGAGCGTGGACGCGCGTGACTCGACGGCGACGACCGCGGCGTCGCGCACGATCGCCGGATCGACCTCGCCCTCCCCGGACGGGTTCGCGCCGACCGAGTTGACGTGAGCGCCCGGCTCGAGCCACTCCCGTAGAACGACCGGCTCCGTCGCGTGCGTCGTGGCGGCGACGACGTCGGCGCCGCGAACGGCGTCCTCGAACGACATCCCCCTTGCGCCCACCTCGTCCGCAAGCGCCTGTGCCCGAACGGCGTCGCGCGCAGCGACACGCACCTCGTCGAACTGCCGGACGCGCCTGAGCGCGTCGACGTGCGTACGCGCCTGTACGCCTGCGCCGAGCACGGCGAGCACGCGCGCGTCCTCGCGCGCGAGCAGCCGCGTCGCCAGGGCGGAGCCGGCGGCAGTGCGTGTGGCGGTGATGTACGTCCCGTCCATGAGCGCAACGGGCGTGCCGTTCGTGGGATCGAAGACGCAGATCAGCGCCTGGTGCGTGTGCCGGTCGCGATTCTCCGGGAACAGCGTTACGAGCTTGCACGTGAGTCCCGCCGACGGGAGATACGCCGGCATCGCACCGAGCAATCCGTTGCGCTCGGCGAAGGCGGCGATCCGCGGCGGCATCGAGGCCTTGTCCTCGCTGAGCTCGCGGTGCGCGGCGGCGAGCGCGTCAACGAGCGCATCGAGGTCGAGCAGCTCCTTCACCTCAGCCTCGGAGAGGACGATCACGACAAGCGCTTGAGCAGGCCGAGCGCCTGCTGGTTCCAGGGGACTCGGTGCGTGACGCCCGCGGCGCCGACGCGCCGGCGGTTGGCGAGATACCAGTCGTACGTCTCGATCAACGCCTGCTCGTTCGACAGACGCGGCTGCCAGCCGAGCACGCCCTGCGCTCGCGAGACGTCGACGAAGGAGTCCTTGTGCGCCGTCTTGTAGTGCCACTCGGCGAGCGGCGACAGCTTCAGCAGCTCGAGGGCGCGCAGCGCGAGCTCAGCCGGCTTCACGGGCACCGGCCGCAGCCGCGAAGACGAGCCGGCGTGATCGATGAGCGCCCGCAGGTCCGAGCGCACCGTGCCGAACTCCGTCGCGCCGACGTTGAACGTCTGACCCGCCGCCTCCGGGACGGCCGCAGCGCGCACGATCGCGTCGACGAGATCCTCGACCGCGAGCAGCTGGTAGCGGTTGTGCCCCTTGCCGAGGATGTAGATCCGGCGGCCCTCGCGGATCCAGTCGAACAGGATCTCGAAGACGCCGAGACGTTCCGGGCCGATGAACGTCTTGGGCCGGACGATCGTCGTCTCGACGGCGGCGACACGACAGAGCGCCTCGGCGTCGATCTTCGACTCGCCGTACCAGCCGACGCCGACGAGCGGATCCTCCTCCTCGATCGGATGCTTCTCGGGGACGCCGTACACAGCGGTCGACGAGATGAAGACGACGCGACGGGCACCGGCGTCACGCGCGGCGCGCAGGACGTTCTCCGTCCCGGCGACGTTGACGGAGCGAATCGACTCGCGCGACGCCTGGATCGGTAGTGCAGCCGCCGCGTGCACGACCACGTCTGCGCCGCCGACGAGAGCGCGCACACGTTCGGGATCGCGCACGTCGCCGCGCAATTCTTCGACCGAACGCTCGAGCTCGGCGTCGTCGAGCGCGACGACGTCGAGCGTGCGGACGTCGTGGCCGTCGGCGAGCAGCCGCCGGGCGAGGTGCAGGCCGAGGAAGCCCGCGCCGCCGGAGATCGCCCAGCGGTCCATTACCCGGGCGGGTTGGAGTTGACGAGGATCGCGGCCACGAGCAGGACGATCATGCCGACCATGCTCTCACCGGCGAGGCTCGCCCGGAGGCGCGGGAAGCGGCCGCCCGCCGCGACCAGGGGAACGGCACGCGTCTTGTGCAGCGCTCCCCACGCGAACGCGAGCGCGACGAGCGTGATCTTCACCAGCAGCACCCGCCCGTAGCTCGTCGTCCAGAGGTCGTTGAGCTGCGGCAGCCGCAGGATGCTCAGGTAGACGCCGGCGAGGAGCAGCACGCCGACGCAAAGCGTCGCCAGCCGCGAGAACGCAAGCAGCGCGGGCCGGCGGAGATCGGGGAGCAGCGGCCAGACGACGACCGTGAGCTGCGCGAGGCCGCCGATCCACAGACACGCCGCGGACAGGTGTGCCCAGTCGGCGAGCTCGGATTTCCACGACGAGCCGGCGTCCGCGGCGGAGTGTCCCGACAGCGAGAGGCCGGACGCGAACGCGAGCCCGAAGACGAACGCGGGCCAGAGGAATGCGTCGCGGTCGGTCAGCCACGCGAGGAACAGGAAGGAGGTCACGAGCGCGAAGCCGAGCGTCATCACGATGAAGGCCGTGCCGAAGCGCGTGTGCGCGATCGGGCTGAGGTCGCCGTAGAGCAGGCGCGCGAATGGGAGCTGGAGCGCGTCTTCCGCGCGCAGCAGGAACGCGGCGATCCCGACGTTCAGCGTCGCGAACGCGCCGATGCCGGTGAGCACGAAGAAGCGTGGCGGGAGCGGGCGCCGTGCGACGAGCAGACGGAACCCGAGCCCGCCGACGAGCAGCGCGAGCGAGAGGAAGTAGAGCCAGCGCACGACGTCCTCCGTCCGCGTCGGACCGGACGCGCCGAAGGCCTCCGTCGGCGCGGGCGCGCGCGCTCGAACGCCGAAGGTGAACACGCCCGAGACGACGTGGCCATCGCCGGACAGCGCATGCCAGCGCACGGTGTAACCGCCGCTGGGCAAACGGGGCAGGTCGGCGAAGAGGCGGCGGCCGTCGTCGCGGACTCGCAGCACGTGCAACGGCCGATCCGCCGAGTAGAGCCGCACCGAGCCCGGCACCGCCTTGACGAACTGGTCGAACCTCAGCGTCAGCGTGCGGGGCGACGACTCGAGCCGTTGCTGGAAGCCCGGCGACGTCTTTTCCAACGTCGCGTGAGCAAGCCCCTGCGCCGGCAGCGCCAGCGCCGCGAACGCGACGGCGAGAAGCGCGCGCCTCATCGGCGCGGCGCTCCGGCGAGCGGCGAGATGTGGCCGAACACCGGCGCGGTATCACGATCGCAGTAGAGGATGACGGCGATCACGACGAACGTCAGCGCGAAGCCGGCGGCGGCGGTCTGCGAACGCGGACGCAGGCTGCGCGCGAACGGGAAGACGGCGGCGAAGAGCAGCGTCCAGCCGAGCAGGTGGTGCAGGAACGCAGAGCGCTGGAACAACCACGCGTTCTGCTCGTGCACGAGCAGCGCGGCGCCGGACACGACAAAGGCCGACGTCATCGCCAGCCGCCACCAGCTGCTCTGCAGCTTGCCGCGCACGAGCGCGAGCTCGACGGCGCCGGCGAGCATCATCACCTCCGCCCAGGCGCCGTGCGCCAGCATGTGCAGCGTCGAGCTGGTGAAGAAGACCATCACCGGCCAGAGGAAGAGCCCGAGCGCGAAGACGAGGCCCGGCCACAGATATGCGCGCCAGGCTCGGCGCCGCCAGACCTCCGTCCCGACGAGCGCCTCGCCGACGAGGCAGAGCCCGAGGAGCAAGAACCCCGTCGCGAACAGCCAGTGGACGTGCTCAGCGAGGGGCTGCACGTTCTTCGGTCTCGAGGTCTTCGAGCAGTCCCGGCAGGACTGCGAGGTAGAAGAAGAGCCCGGCGGCGACCACGAGCAGCGGCGGCTCGACGAACAGCCACCAGAAGCCCTGTCCGCGCGGATGGAGCAGCGTGATGCGGTACGGCTGCGCGATCGCCCAGAGCACGCCCACGAGGGCCGTCAGCGGTCCAAGGGCGGACACGAGGCGTACGCGTGCGCTTCCGTGTCGCGGTACTTCGAGTTCAGAGACGAGCTCTGCGTTCACAGCAGCCTCCTGCGTTCGGGTTCAGCGAGCTGGACTTGGCTCAGGCGAACGCCGGCGGCGGGCGAACTTCGAACGCGAGGCCGAACAGGCTGCGCGGCGCGACGAGGTCGTCGAGGGTGGTCCGCGGCGTCGGCAATGCCGCCGCCCCGCGCGACGCGCGCAACGCGGTTTCCTGCGCGTACGTCTCGTACTCCGACAGCCACTGCTCCACGGCGCGATACACGACGGCGACCACGACGGACAGAACGGCGAAGACGGGCAGTGCGGCCGAGTGCAGCCATGGTGCGAGCAACGGCCAGCGTCCGGCCGAGATTCCCTCCGCGTCGACCTGCACGAGGTAGATCAGGGAGGTCACGAGGAACGAGCCGAGCCACAGCCGCGGCGAGAGCTCGATCCGCACGCGCGGACGGCAGAGCGAGCCGTGCGCCGCGAGGACCCGCGTCGCCTTGGCGAACCGCCAGGCGAGCCGCGCGAGCATGAGGGCCACGCTCACCTTCACGACGGCGAGCAGGATCGGGTAGTAGTCCGCGCCCGCGTAGCTCGGCGTTCTGACGTGACGTCCGAAGTCGAGGCGGTGCGAGAGGCTGCGTCCGGCGAGCTCCGCAACGAGCGCGAGCAGCACCAGCGCGAGACGCGCCAGCAACCGCTGATGGCGCCGTGCCCTGTCCATGCCCTGGTGAGAGTGTGCCAGAGGCGGTCAGGTCAAATGCGTCGAGCCCATCAGTGTCACCATCCACTCGTCGGCGCAGCGCTCCTCGAAGGCGACGAGGAAAATGCGCTGGTACTGGCCGAGGTGGAGCGAGCCTTCCGTGTAGGGGATCTGCTCCGTCCGGGGGCCGAGCAGCAGCGAGACCAGTCGCTCCCGCTCTTCGGCCTCGAGTGGGACGAGCCGCCCGAGCAGGCACTCGAGGTCGGAGAAGAAGCCGGTCTCGCGCTCCTGCACGCGGATCAGCGACGGATCGCCGTTCGGCGACACGAACGCAATGCCGCTGCCGCCTTTCATCGCGACTTCCCGCTGCACGTCGTTCGTGATGTCGAGCACCGTCAGGTTCGGCAAGGCCGCGGCGACGGAGAGCGGGATCTCGACGGACGTCACTTCGCCGCGACCTCCCGCGGCAGCCGGAAGTGCACGTCTTCGCGCGCGACCGTGATCTCCTCGACCGCGCCGTACCCGAGCGCCGTCAGGCGGGAGATCGTCGCCTCGACGAGCTGCTCCGGCGTCGAGGCGCCGGCCGTGATGCCGACGACGTCGTGCTCGACGACGTCCGCCCGCAGGTCGCTTTCGCCGTCGATCAGCTCCGCCGCGGCGCCGGCGTTCCGCGCGACTTCGACCAGCCGCTGCGCGTTCGAGCTCGTATGCGAGCCGATGACCAGGATCAGCGTCGCCTCCTGCGCGAGCCGCTTGACGGCGTCCTGGCGGTTCTGAGTCGCGTAGCAGATGTCATCGGCGCCCGGACGCTTGAGCGTACCGAACCGCTGCTCCAGGGCCTCGACCGTCTCACGGACGTCGTCGAGCGACAGCGTCGTCTGGCTGATGACGGCGACCGGCTTGCCCGCGGAGTCCAGCCGTGCGGCTTCCTCGGCGGATTCCACGACGACCGTTGCGTCCGGACGTTCGCCACGCGTTCCGATCACCTCGACGTGGTCGGCATGGCCGACGAGCGCGACCAGGTGGCCGGTGTCGGCATAGCGCCGCGCCTCGGCGTGCACCTTCGAGACGAGCGGACAGACGGCATCGACGACGCGCAGGCCCCGCCGTTCGCAGCTCTCGCGCACGGCGGGCGCGACACCGTGCGCCGAAAGCACACAGATCTCCCCCGCCGGAATCTGCTCCTCGTCGTCGACGAACACTGCGCCCAGGCGCTCGAGGCGGCGCACGACGTGGTCGTTGTGCACGATCTGGTGCCGGACGTAGATCGGCGGGCCGTGCTCCGCGAGGAGGCGCTCGACGATCTCGATCGCACGGTCGACGCCGGCGCAGAACGACCGCGGCGCCGCGAGCAGGACACGCTTCGTCACAGCGTCTGCTCCAGTGCCTTGAGTGCGCGACGTGCGCCGAGAACCGCACGCAGCGTCACGAGCGGCTCGCGCATCAGGCCGCGGAGAAAGCCGGGCACGTCGACGCGCCCGTCGAGCGTTGCGCCCCGCGCGACGCCGCCGAGCCGCCGCGTCGGGGTGTCGCTGACAGCGCGCAGACAGCCGGCGAGACGTCCGCTCCGCGCGAGCGGGCCCGACTCCATGTCGACAGCTTCCGCACCGGTCTGCTCGTGCAGGCGCGCTCGCTCCGCCGGGTCGTCGACGATGCGGGACGCGCCGAGGATCGTTCCCGTGCGTGCCGAGGTCGCGCCGAGCGGGGCGCCCTCCCACAGCACGGCACCGGATTCGTCGACGACGCGCGTCGCGTCGATCACCGTCCCGATCGGCAGGTCCGGCGCGAGCGCGCCGGCGATGCCGAACGAGACGACCCGTCCGTCGGGCACGCCGCGCGAGGCGCCCAAGCCGACGAGCGCCGTACGCCCCAACCGACGCGCGACCCGCTGCTCGACGGTCAGCGCGCAGGCGAAAGTCAGCCCGTCAGCGTCCACGCCATGCTCCGCGCGCTCTCCTTGAGTGAACCGGCCGCCTCGTACGCCGCCGACGGCTCGAAGCCCGAATGGATGGCGCAATGCTCGCACCGCGGGTCGTTGCCGGGACCGTACTCCTCCCACTCGATGCCGTCGAGCAGCGCGTCGTAGGTCGGGAAGATCCCATCGGTGAGCAGATAGCACGGGCCCTTCCAGCCGTACGGGTTGCGCGTGATCGAGCCCCACGGCGCGCACTTGAGCTTGCGCTCGCCGGTGAGGAACTCCTGGTAGATCGGACTTGCGAGCCAGCGATAACCGCGCTGCCGCGCGACCTTGCGAATGATGCGGAACTTCTCCTCGTGCTCCGCACGCGTCATCGTCAGCGCGGGGTCGATCTGCGAGTACTGGTAGCCGGGCGCGATCAGCATGCCGTCGATGCCGACCTCGTTGGTGAGGTAGTGCATCATCTCGAGCACGTCGTCGACGGACGTCTCCTTGAAGATCGTCGTGTTCGTCGTGACGCGGAAGCCGGCAGCGCGAGCGCTCTTGATCGACTCGACCGCGACGTCCCAGAGGCCCGGGTAGTCGCAGATGTAGTCGTGGATCTCGCGCATGCCGTCGAGATGCACGACGAACGTGAAGCGGTGACTCGGCTTGAAGACCTCCAGGTACTGCTCGAGCTTGAGCGCGTTCGTGCAGAGATCGATGTTCTTACCCAGCTCGAGCATGCCGGCGACGACGTCCTCGATTCCCTTGTAGACGAGCGGCTCGCCGCCGCAGATCGACACGACGGGTGCCGGGCACTGCGCGCCGGCGTCGATGCACTCCTCGACCGTCAGCCGCGCTTTGTTCGACTCGTACTCGCGGATCTTTCCGCAGCCGATGCACGCGATGTTGCATGCGAGCGTCGGCTCGAGCATCAGCACGAGCGGATACCGATCGCCCTTGCGCTGCTGAGAGGCGACGTAGCGGCCGATCTGCACGGTTGAACGGAGCGGGAACTTCATCTAGTGAGCCTTTCTCTCAGACGCCCGAGGGCGAGGAGCGGAAACGTCAGACGGTAGAGGTGGTAGCGAATCATGAAGTCCAGGGGGAACCCTGTGCCCGTGTAGTGCTGCTCGTCCCAGTCGCCGTCGGGGCGCTGAACCCGAAGAAGATACTCGGCTGCGCGCCGCGCGGACAAGGCTTCGCCGGCGCCGCCTGACACGTAGGCGAGCAGCGCCCAGGCCGTCTGTGACGGCGTGGCGGCGCCCCGGCCGCGCCACTCGGGCTCGGCGTACGAACGAATGTCCTCGCCGAACGCGCCGGACCGCTGCTGGACAGAGTCGAGCCAGTCGATCGCGCGCCGGACGGCCGGATGGGCGGGCGGCAGGCCGCACGCCTCGAGCGCCGGGAGGGCCGCGCCGGTTCCGTAGACGTGGTTCACGCCCCAGCGGCCGAACCAAGAGCCGTCCAGTTCCTGCTCGGCCAGCAGCCAGCGGAGGCCGGCGTCGACGGCCTCGCCGTACCCCTCCTCCTGCCCAAGCGCTTCGAGCGCATGGGCGGTCACGTCGGCGGTCGGCTCGTCGGTGACCTTGCCGAAGTCGCAGATCGGGAGCCGGTAGAGCCACAGGGCCTCGTTGTCGACGTCGAATGCGCCCCAGCCGCCGCTGCGCGACTGCATCCCGACCATCCAGTCCAGCCCTCGGGTCACGGCCGCCTCGCCCACGCCGAGCTCGCGGAGCGCGAGCGCCACGACGGCGGTGTCGTCGACGTCCGGGTACAGATCGTTGTCGAACTCGAAGGCCCAGCCGCCGGGCGCGAGCCCGGGCTTGCGGATCGCCCAGTCGCCGCGCGCGGTGACCTCCTCGCCCAGCAGCCACTCGCCCGCCGCGTGGAGGTGCGGATCGTCGGCGGGCAGGCCGGCCGCCCGTAGCGCGAGCACGGCGAGCGCCGTGTCCCAGACCGGGGATTGGCATGCCTCCGGACGGAGACGGTCGCCGTCGCGCACGAGGAAGCGTTCCCAGCCGGCGAGCCCCCGCGCGAACGTCTCGTCCTCGAAGCCGTGGCCGAGGGCGGCGAGCATCACGAGGGACCAGACCCACGGCGGCTGGATCCCGCCCCACGATCCGTCCGCCTCTTGCCGTTCGCGCACCCACCGCTCCGCGACCGAAATCGCCCGGCGCCGCAGCGGCGACAGGCGCGGCGGCCGCGTGTGCTCCGTCCGCCGTCCGCCGATCTCCGAGAGGTCGATCGCGCTCGGCCGCACAGGCTGCAGCGCCTCGACGACGGACAGCGCGACCATCGTCTGCCGCGCCCAGCACGCGAAGTCGTACACCGACAGCGGCCCTTGCGACGGCATGAGGATCAGCTCGACGGGCACGTGCGCCAGGCGCCGCCACGGCCACTGTCCGATCAGCGCGAGGAACGCGCGCGTGAAGATACGCGCGCGCCCGACACCGCCCGCGCGGCGAATGTAGTCGCGGCTCGCGTCGCCGGCGTCGACGCCGGCGAGCTTCAGCGCCGCATATGCCTCGACCGTGACGGAGAGATTCGGCGGCCCCTCGAACCAGATCGACCAGGTGCCGTCGGCTCGTTGTCGGGCGAGGAGCTCGTTCGCGAGCAGCCGATCGGTCTCGGGGTCGCGCAGCCCGAGAAAGTGGAGCAGGAAGAGATGCTCCGCGATCATCGTCGCGTTCGACTCGAGCTCGCCCTGCCACCAGCCGTCGGGATGCTGGAGCGAGAGCAACCGCTCGGCTGCGCGCTCGACGCCCGTGTCGAGCGCCGTCAGCTCTTGCACGACGGTCATGCCGCCACCTTAGTTGTCTTGTCGGACAACACCGCTTGGGCGGCGGCGCGGCCGGAGCGAACTGCGCTCTCCATCGTGGCGGGCCAGCCGGTTCCGGTCCACGCGCCCGCGCGCGCGAGGCCGGGGCGGATCAGTCCCGGTGCGGGCCGCTCGACACCGGGGCGAAGTGCGATGGTCGCTTCCGGTTCGCGGCTGACGCGCGACCAGAGCAGCCCGGCGTCGCCGAGGCGCTCCGTCACCTGGCCCGCGATGCGATCGACGAGCTCGCGGCCGCGGATCCCCATCAGCCCGGGAACGCCGCTCGAGACGACGCTGAGGTACTGCCCGTCGTCGGGCCGGTCGCCTGTGAGGGCGCCGCGGTCGAAGACCCAATGCGCGTCGGAGCCGAGCAGCGCGGCGAGCGGCGTGGTCAGCAGCACGCGGTCGAAGAGCAGATGGACGCTGACGATCGGCGAGTGCTCGAGCTCCGGCGACGGCGTCGCGACGACGACCGCGTCGGCATCGAGCTGATCCGGGTCGTCGATGCGCACGCCGGTCTCGATCGTCGCACCGGCGACCTCGAGCGCGCGGCCCGCCGCGTCGCCGTGCATCCAACCGAGCGGCCTGGCCGGCAGGATCAGGTCCGAATCGCGCCGCGGCCCGAGCAACGCCGCACGAACGGTGAACAGGCCCGCGTCCGCGTCGACCTCGTCCGAGCGCAGGTTGAGCGCCGGCCGCATGAAGACGTCCCAGAAGCGTTCGATCGACGCGTCGCTCGCGCCGAGGCGCCGCAACAGTGCTCCGAACGTCTCGCCCGGCCGGGCGCGTGCGCCGCGGCAGCGCGCGGTCACGAGCGGAATGCGCAAACGGTCGCGCAGCGGCAGATGCGCGTACGAGAGGAGCGCGCGCAGGCTCGGCTTCACCTCTGCGCGGCGACCGTCCTCCGCGAGCACGGGCAGCACGAGCGGGCGGCGCAGGTACGAGGCGCCTTCGCCGATCCGGTCGAGGAAGGAGAGGTACTCCGTGAAGCAGCCGAGCGCGATGTGCTGCCCGTTGTCGGGCGGCGGCGACGGGTCGCCCTCGCGTTTCGGCAGCGTCTGCACAGCACCGCCGAGCGTCGGGCGCGCTTCGTACAGGGTCACAGCGTGGCCGGCGTCGGCGAGCTCGAGTGCCGCAGCGAGCCCGGCGAGGCCGCCGCCGACGACGGCGGCCTTCACCGGCGGAGCCCCGCGCCGACGATGCGTAGCTTCGTCAGCGCCGACAGGTGCGGCGGGCCGTCGAAGACGTCGAAGCCGCGCGCCTCGATCCGCTCGAGCGTCGCGCGATACAGGCCGGCGAACGTGGAAACACAGAGTGCGCTCCGCGAGTCGAGCGAGCGCAGCAGCCCGAGCCCGTCCTGAAGGTGTGCACGCGCCCGCTCGGCCTGAAAGGACATGAACGAGTGCCAGGCAGGGGACGTGTTCCCCTGCGCGATGTCGTCTTCGGTGATGCCGAAAGAGGACAATTCGTCCTGCGGCAGATACACGCGCCCGAGCTCCCAGTCCTCGCGGACGTCGCGGATGATGTTGATCAGCTGCAGCGCGACGCCGAGCGTTTCGGCGCGCTCGAGGTCGTTCGATCCGTACACGGCCACGCAGCACACTCCCACCGCGCCCGCGACCTTGGCGCAGTAGCCGCGGAGCTCCTCGAAGCTCGCGTAGCGCGTCTGGCCGAGATCTTGCAGCCCGCCCTCGACGAGCGCGTATAGCGAGTGCGCCGGGATCGCGAAGCGCGCACGCGCGTCGGCGAGCGCGACGAGGGTCGAGTCGTCTCCAGGTGGCGCGTCGAGCGCTGCGCGCAGCTCGTGCAGCCGTGCGCGCTTCTGTTCCGTCTCGAGCGCGCCGTCGGCAATGTCGTCCACACGACGCGCGAACGCGTAGATCGCGGCGATCGCACGGCGCTTGTCACGCGGCAGCACCATGATCCCGTACGCGAAGTTGCGCGCGCGGCGGCGCGTGATCCGCTCGACCTCGGCATAGGCGCGCGCGGTCGTCATCGCGCAAGCGCGGCGAGAGCCAGCCGTGCGCGCGACGGGCGCGGGCGCTGCGTGTACACATCCCACTGCGCGCGCTCGAGCGCGTCGAGCGCGGCGAGGCCGCCGCGCGCGAAGAGCCCCACGGCGCGGCCGACGCGGCCGCCGATGCGCGCCTGCAAGAACCGACCCTGGGTCAACAGCTCACGCGCACGCGCGGCTTCGAAGCGAAGCAGCTCAGTGAGCTCGAGGCTGGGACGCTCGAGCTGCGCCACGCCGAAGCGGCGGCGGTCCTCGGCCGGGAGGTAGATCCGGCCGAGCTCGAGGTCGCGCGGCACGTCCTGGAGGAAGTTGACGAGCTGCAGGCCCGTGCACACGTCGTCGCTCGCAGCCACCAGCTCAGCGTCGCCGTCCAGCCGCAACAGCCCGAGCACGAGCCGGCCCACGGGGTCTGCCGAGCGCCGGCAGTACTCCCGGAGGTCGTCCCACGTCTCGTACTCGGAGATCCGCTGGTCGATCCGGTTCGCCTCGATCAGGCGCAGGAAGGGCTCACGCGGCAGGGAGAACTCCCGGATGGTCGGCTGCAGCGCGAGCATCACCGGCCACGTCGGCGTGGCGGAATAGCACGCGTCTACCTCCTGCTCGAGATCGTCGAGCGCCGCGAGCCGGTCTCCGTCGATCTCATCGCCGAGCACGTCGACGAGGCGCGCGAAGCCGTAGACCGCGCGGAGATGGGGCCGCAGGCGCCGCGGAAACAGCAGGGATGCGACGGGAAAGTTCTCCGTTCGCGCGCGAGCGGCGACGGTCGCCACGTCCATACATGAACGTTTGCATACGACAGGCGGAAGGTGGTGTAATTCGTCCGCGCCGTCGCCTAGACCCCGCCGCGGGCGCTCGGGACAACTCGGTGTCGTCGGGAGGGCAATGTCGGACTCGGACTCTGACGGGCTGCGCAAGGATCCGGTGCTCGGGCTCGAGCGGCAAGGGGACGCGTGCGTCGTGAAGCTCGGCGGCGAGCTCGACCTGTACAACGCGCCGCAGGTGCGCGAAGCGCTCGGCGAGGCGTGCTCCGACTCGTCGCAGCGCGTCGTCATCGACCTGAGCGAGGTCGACTTCATCGACTCGACCGCGCTCGGCGTGCTGATCGAGGCGAGGACGAAGCTCGAGAACAGGCGCGCCTTCCTACTGGCCTCGCCCGGGCTGGAGACGCGGCGCGCGCTCGAGATCTCCGGCCTCGACCGCCACTTCACCATGCACGGGTCGGTGTCGGAAGCCCTGCTCGCGAAGGTCTGAGGCGTCAGTCAGGCGATCGGCGCCGTGACGGGCGTCTCCGCCATCTCCTCGCGGCGGATCAGCACGACCGCAGCGATGATCGCCGCGACGCCGAAGAAGGCGAGCGCCCAGAACGCGTAGCCGTAGCCGTGCGTGAGCGCGTCCGGCACCGACCGTCCGTCCTTCACCAGCGCCTTGAAGTGGATCGCGAACACGGTCGACGCAACCGCCGTGCCGATGGCGCCGCCGATCTGCTGCGACGTGTTGATCAGGCCGGACGCGAGCCCCGCCTCGCGCTCGGCGACGCCCGCGAGCGCCGCGATCGACACCGGGACGAACGCGAACGCGATCCCGACGCCGACCATCAGGTAGCCGGGCAGGAGGTCGGACGCGTAGGACCCGTTGACCGGGATCTGCGAGTACCAGATCATCCCGCCGGTCAGCAGCGCGAGCCCGATGATGATGATCGGCTTCGCGCCCACCTTCGTCGTCAGCGCCTGCGCGACTCCCGCCGACAGCACCGCGGTTCCGGCCGTGGCGATGAAGGTCACTCCCGTCTTGAGCGGCGAGAAGCCGAGCACGTTCTGCACGTACAGCGTCAACAGGAAGAAGTTGGCGAAGATCACCGCGCCGAGCAGGAACCCGACGGCGTTCGCGCCGGCGACGGTGCGGACGCGGAAGATGTGAAACGGCAACAGCGGATCGTGCACGCGCCGCTCGTTGACGAGGAAGCCGACGAGCAAGCCGCCGGCGGCGATCAAAAACAGGATCGTGCGAGCCGTCGCCCAGCCGACGTTCGGCGCCTCGGAGATGGCGTACACGAGCAGCGCGAGGCCCGCGCTGACAAGAACCGCGCCGAGTACGTCGTAATGACGCTCGGCCGCGTCGCGCCGGCTCTCGGGGACGATGCGCGGTGTCAGCGCGAGCACGACGGCTCCCACGGGGACGTTGACGAAGAAGATCCACTCCCACCCGAGGTACTTCGTCAGGATGCCGCCGGCGAGCACGCCGACGGCGGCGCCGCTGCCGCCGAGCGCGCCCCAGATCCCGAGTGCCTTGTTGCGTTCGGCGCCCTCCTCGAAGCTCGTCATCACGATCGAGAGGGCGGCCGGCGAGATGATTGCGCCGCCGAGCCCCTGCACGAAGCGAGAGGCGATCAACATCCCTTCGCTCTGCGCAAGCCCGCAGACCAGCGAAGCGATGGTGAAGAGCGCGACGCCGACCATGAAGACGCGGCGCCGGCCGAGCAGGTCGGCCGCGCGGCCACCCAGGAGCAGGAAGCCGCCGAAGGCGATCGCGTACGCCGTGATGACCCACTGCAGGTTCTCCCGCGAGAAGTTCAGGTCCTCGCCGATCGACGGCAGCGCGACGTTGACGATCGAGACATCCAGGATCGTCATGAAGAACGCCGTCGCCACGACGGCGAGGATCCGCCAGCGGTGGGGATTCG
>JBJMJL010000097.1:0-6401 GCA_045806365.1 Gaiellaceae bacterium | reverse complement strand
GATGCAGGGGCGGAGGGACTCGAACCCCCGGCCTACGGTTTTGGAGACCGCCGCTCTACCAACTGAGCTACGCCCCTGAGTTCGGCAAGGATTGTAGCCGTGGAGTTTTCGGCCCCTTGAAGCAGCGCCGCGCACTCGGTGCGCTGTTCGCGCTGCTTGCACTCGGCTTTGCGGGCGTTGCCTTCGCGGCCGCCTACGGGGCGCACGACGAAGCGGCCGGGTGGGTCGTTGCCTTGGCCGCCGTTGCCCTGGCCGTGTGGCTCGCGTCGCTCTCGTTCAAAGCACTGAGGTAAGCCGAAACAGCGCGTATCCTCTGCGCCGTGGCCGAGGACACAAAGTCCATGTGGCGCGAGTACCGGGCCAACAGGGGAGACAAGGCACTGCGCGACCGGCTGATCCTCACCTACGCGCCGCTGGTCAAGTACGTCGCGGGGCGGCTCGGCTCGGGCCTGCCGGCCCACGTCGACGAGGGCGACCTCGTCTCGTACGGCCTGCTCGGCCTGATCGGCGCGATCGAGCGCTACGACCCCGACCGCGATGTCAAGTTCGAGACGTACGCGATCGCGCGCATCAAGGGCTCGATCATCGACGAGCTCCGCGCGATGGACTGGGTCCCGCGGTCTGTGCGCGCACGCGCCCGTGACATCGAGCGGGCGATCGCCGAGCTCGAGCGCAAGCTGCATCGCGCGCCGAACGACGAGGAGATCGCGGAGAAGCTCGGCATCTCCGAGGACGAGCTCGGAGAATCGCTGACGGACATCTCGCGCTCCTCGATCGCGGCGCTCGACGAGCTGTGGACGGTCAGCAGCGGCACCGGCGACTCGGTCGCGCTGATCGACACGATCGAGGACACCGAAGCGCCCGACCCGCAAGGCTCGCTCTCGCAGACCGAGATGAAGGAGGCGATCGGCGAGGCGATCGCAAGGCTGCCCGAGCGCGAGAAGCTCGTCGTCACGCTCTACTACTACGAAGAGCTGACGCTGCGCGAGATCGGGGAGGTGCTCGGCGTGACCGAGTCGCGCGTCTCGCAGCTGCACACGAAGGCGATCCTCCGCCTCAAGGCCCGCCTGTCGGGCTCCACCACTAGAGCGTCTCTCGAGAGCTAGACCCGGCTAGCATTCCGCCGGGCATGGCAGTCGAACCCGGCAAGATCCGCAACGTCGCCGTCGTCGGCCATCGCGGGACGGGCAAGACCTCGCTCGTCGAGGCGCTGCTGTTCCAGGCCGGAGCGACGAACCGGCTCGGCACCGTCGAGTCGGGCTCGACCGTCAGCGACTGGGACGACGACGAGCAGCGACGCCAGATGTCGCTGTCTGCGTCGATCTGCCACCTCGAGTGGCAGGGACGCAAGATCAACCTGATCGACACGCCCGGCGACGCCGGCTTCCAGGGCGACGCGATCGCCGCGCTGCGCGTCGTCGAGGGGGCGCTCTTCGTCGTCAGCGCCGTCATGGGCGTCGAGGTGCAGACGTCGCGCAACTGGAAGCGCGCCGAAGACGCGGACCTCTCGCGTGTCGCCGTCGTGAACATGCTCGACCGCGAGCGCGCCGACTTCTTCCGCGTGCTCGACGCGATGCGCGAGCAGTTGTCCGACAAATGTGTCGCCGTACACATCCCGATCGGTGCGGAGCACGAGCTCACCGGCATCGTCGACCTCCTGCACATGCAGGCGTACATGGATCCGGGCGGGCAGCGCGAGAGCGGGCCGAGCGAGATTCCCGCCGAGCTGCAGGCGCAGGTCGAGGAGTATCGCGAGAAGCTCCTCGACGCCGTCGTCGAGACGGACGAGAGCTTGATGGAGCGCTACCTCGACGGCCAGGAGCTCGATCCCGAAGAAGTGGCGAAGGCCCTGAAGGACGCCGTCACGCGCGGCGAGGTGTTCCCAGTCGCATGCGGTGTCGCGTCGAAGAACCTCGGGACGACGGCGCTCCTCGACCTGCTCGTCGAGGGCGTTCCGTCACCCGCGCGCAAAGGCGCGCCGATCAGCGTCGACGGCGACGGCACCGCGGCATTCGTCTTCAAGACGATCGCCGACCCGTTCGCAGGCCGCATCAACGTCTTCCGCGTGCTGAGCGGAACGCTCAAGGGCGACGCGAGCGTCGTCAACGCACGCGCGCACTCGAAGGAGCGCATCGGCCAGCTGATGCAAGTCCAGGGCAAGGACCACGCTCAGGTGCCGGATTTCGGCGAGGGTGACATCGGCGCGGTCGCGAAGCTCAAGGAGACGCAGACCGGCGACGTGCTGCTCGACGCCGAACGCCAGGTCGAGCTGCCCGACATCGGCTTCCCGGAGCCGGTGATGAGCTTCGCGGTGACGCCGAAGTCGAAGGGTGACGAGGAGAAGATGGCCGCCGGCCTGCGCCGACTCGGCGAGGAGGATCCGACCATCCAGATGCGCCGCGACCCACAGACGGGCGAGCAGTTGCTGAGCGGTCTCTCGCAGATCCATGTCGAGGTTGCGGTCGAGCGGCTCAAGAGCCGCTTCAACGTGGAGGTCGACCTCCACCAGCCCCGCGTGCCGTATCTCGAGACGATTCGCAAGGAGTCGCGCGCACAGGGCCGCTACAAGAAGCAGACCGGCGGCCGCGGACAGTTCGGCGACTGCGTGATCGTCCTCGAGCCGCTCGACGGGCACCAGGGCTACGAATTCGTGGACAAGATCGTCGGCGGAGTGATTCCGCAGAGCTTCCGCCCGGCGGTGAACAAGGGCATCCAGGAAGCGATGGTGCACGGCGAGCTCGCCGGTGCGCCGGTCCAGGGCGTGCGCGTCGTCCTCGTCGACGGCTCGTACCACACAGTCGACTCGTCGGAGATGGCATTCAAGATCGCGGGCTCGATGGCGTTCAAGTCGGCGTACGAGCAAGCGGATCCGGTGCTGCTCGAGCCGATCATGGAAATCGAGGTCAGCACGCCCGACGAGGCCGTCGGCGCGGTGAACGGCGATCTCAACTCACGACGGGGGAGACTGCAGGGAATGGAGCCGCGCGGCGGCATGACGAGCATCAAGGCCGAGGTGCCGATGGCCGAGATCCTCACCTACTCGCAGGCGTTGACGTCGATGACCGGCGGGCGCGGTGACTACCACATGCATTTCCTCCGCTACGAAGAGGTGCCGTCGCACATCGCGCAGAAGGTCATCGAGGAAGCGAAGAAGGAGAAGGAAGAAGTCAAGGCGTGACGGACGAGCAGCCGCCGCCGATCGACAAGGAGCTCGTCGCCGAGTTCGTGTTGAAGGCGCACGGCGATCTCGCCTACGTCGAGCAGGCGGTCGAGCGGGAGCCCGCGATCGTCAACGCCGCGTGGGACTGGGGCGGAGGAGACTGGGAGACTGGCCTCGGCGCCGCGGCGCACGTCGGTCGCGCCGACATCGCCGAGTTTCTGCTCGAGCGCGGCGCGCGGAAGGACATCTTTGCGGCCGCGATGCTCGGCGAGGTCGAGGTCGTGCGCGCGCTGCTCGACGCGCAGCCGGAGCTGCGCGACGCGCGCGGTCCGCACGGGATCCCGCTGCGCGCGCACGCCGAAGCAGGCGGTGAGCGCTCACGCGAGGTGCTCGACCTCCTGCACGGTGCCGCTGCGACGGCGTAAGCATCCGCTCGGTCTCCGCAGACATGTCCCGGGAGAGTCCCGGGACATGTCTCGCGCGGCGGCTCAGATGCTCTGAGGCTCCGGCGCCCCGCCCGGCTGCTCGCCGGCGCGGAGCCGTGTGATCAGGTCGGAAACGTCCGCGAGCTCCTGCTCGAGGTCCCGTTGATAGGTCTCGAGACGTTCGAGGACGTTGTCCCGCTCGTACCAGCGCCGGCCGAGGCCGCGCTGGAATCGTCTGCGTCCGTGGTGCATGGTCACCTCCCTTCGAAACGATCGAGAAACGTGTCGATGCGGTCGCGTGACCGCCGCAGCGCGGCGGCCCACTCGTCGAGCAGGCGCCGGCCGGCGGTCGTGAGCTCGTAGGTGCGCTTCGCAGGACCTGGCTCGCCGGCTTCCCACCGCGAGGTGACGAGCCCGTCCTCTTCGAGCGCGCGCAGGACGCGATACAGGTTGCCCATGTCGACGCGCGCCTCTCCGGTCAGACCCGGCAGTGCCTCGAGCAGCTCGTAGCCGTGTGCCGGACGCTCGCGCAGGAGCAGCAGCAGCGCCGGTTCGCTGAAGCGCTCGACGCGGGCCCGCACGCCCCAGTGTCCGGGGCGCAGCATGCGGCGGCAACGGGCGCGGCGGCCGCTTACGCTCCACCTACATGTAAAACACACATGAGAATGACCTTAGCAGGAGGGCAGCGGCCTGCGTGGGCTAGGGTCCCGATATGCCACGCCAACTGGCGCGTCAACCGGTCAAGCACATCTGCGCCGTCTGCGAGCGCACGCTCCTCACCGGTGAGCGCGCGCTGCGGTTCTCGCCGAACGGAGAGGACTTCGTCGACGTCTGCCCGCTCTGCCAGGAGATCGCGCTCGAGCACGGTTGGGTGAAGGAGGGAAGCCCGACGACGCCGACGGTGCCGAGTCAGCACCGCCGCCGCCGGCGCGGTCTCGCGTCGCTGTTCGACCCCCGCCGCCAGCCGCCGGACGATCCCGTCGTGGCGGAGCCGATCCTGCGCCGTCTGTCGGTGCGCGAGCAGCAGATGGTCGAGGCGGCCGACATCTTCAATGCCAGCGACTACCGCCGCACCGTCGGCGGCATTGCCAAGAGCCTCGGTCAGCCGCGCGCGAGCATCATCCCGCTGTCGGGGGTCAGCGGCGAGCTCATCGTGACGGTCGCATGGGACATCTCCTGGTACCAGTACCGCCTCACGCCGGACTCGGCCCAGCCGGTGCGGCTCGCGGAGCGCGGGCACGAGCTGCCTGAGCTCGACGCGCCGTACCAGCGCTGGAACGCGAGGATCGAAAACGACGGGCGACTGGTGCCCGACATCGAGAAGCTGTAGCGCTCGCTCTAACCACTCTTACAATCAGAGCGTGATCTATTGCGTCATTCCGCCGGAGCTGGCCGACGAGCTCTTCGACAAGATGGTCGAGTACTACAAGGACAACCCGAACGTCACGGTGATCATCGACCGGCGGCAGGGCCCCGATCGGCGGAACCGCAAGGGCGGCGACGGCGACGGTGCCCGCGAGCAGCGCACGATCCGCGACCGGCGCCGGCCCCGCGTGCCCGGCACCTTCCCCGAGACGGACGCGCCGGCTGACTAGACTCGCCTCCGTGGCCCTGACGGGAACGAAGACCTTCCAGAATTACATCGGCGGTGAATGGGTCGACTCGGCGTCCGGCGAGACGTTCGAGAGCACGAGCCCGGCGACGGGGGACACGATCGGCGTGTTCCCGCGCTCGAATGCCGAGGACGTCGACCGCGCCGTCGAGTCCGCCAAGGCCGCGTTCGAGCAATGGCGTCTTGTCCCCGCGCCGAAGCGCGGCGAGATCCTCTACCGCTTCGCCAATCTGCTGAGCGAGGAGAAGGACGATCTCACCGACCTGATGAGCCGCGAGATGGGCAAGGTCAAGGCGGAGGCCGGCGGCGACGTGCAGGAGGCGATCGACATGAGCCTCTACATGGCGGGCGAAGGTCGCCGGCTGTTCGGGCAGACGACGCCATCGGAGCTCCGCGACAAGTTCAACATGAGCGTGCGCCAGCCGATCGGCGTCGTCGGCGCGATCACGCCGTGGAACTTCCCGATCGCGATCCCCTCATGGAAGATCGCGCCCGCCCTCGTCTGCGGCAACACCGTCGTCTTCAAGCCGGCGACCGACACGCCCGCGCTGGGCGAGCGCTTTGTCGAGCTGTTCGCCGACGCGGGACTGCCGGCCGGCGTGCTGAACATCGTGCACGGCGGCGGCGGCGCGGTCGGCGACCGGCTGGTCAAGCACCCGGACGTTCGCGTGATCACGCTGACCGGATCGCGCGAGACGGGCGTCGAGGTCATGCGCAACGCGGCCGATGCGCTGAAGCACGTCCACCTGGAGCTCGGCGGCAAGAACGCGATCATCGTGCTCGACGATGCGGACCTCGAGCTCGCGGTCGAGGGAATCGTCTGGTCCGCGTTCGGCACGTCAGGACAGCGCTGCACCGCCGCGTCGCGCGTGATCGTGCAGGACGGCGTGTACGAGCAGCTGCAGTCGAAGCTCGTCGCCGTCGCCGAGAAGATGCGGCTTGGACCGGGGTGGGAGGACGACACCGACGTCGGCCCGGTGATCAACAAGCGCGCGCGCGAGAAGATCCACTCGTACACGGGGATCGGAAAGGACGAGGGCGCGAAGCTCCTGACCGGCGGCGAGGTCGCGTCCGACAACGGGCTCGACAAGGGCTTCTTCTACCGCCCGACGATCTTCGGCGACGTCGACCCGCAGATGCGCGTCGCACAGGAGGAGATCTTCGGCCCGACCACCGCGCTGATCCGCGTGCGCGACGCCGACGA
>JBJMJL010000096.1:0-8231 GCA_045806365.1 Gaiellaceae bacterium | reverse complement strand
CGCTGCCGGACCTGCCGATCCCGACGAACACGCTCGGCGGACAAGCTGTGGCGCTCGCATACCGCTACCTCGGGATTCCATATGTCTGGGGCGGCGCGAACCCGTCGGGCTTCGATTGCTCCGGGCTGACGATGTTCGTGTACGCGCAGCTCGGGATCAAGCTCGGGCACTACACCGGCTTCCAGTATTACCAGGGCCGGCGCGTGCCGCGGGACCAGCTCCAGCCCGGCGATCTCATCTTCTTCCACGCCAATTCTGGAGGGGTGCCGCAGCACGAGGGCATGTACATCGGAAACGGCTCCTTCATCCACGCGCCGCACACGGGCGACGTCGTCCGCATCTCCAGCCTGTTCGACACGCGCTACGCGCTCTCGTATGTCGGCGCGGTGCGCCCCTACGCGGCGGGCGCCGCGTCCTCGCCGCTGGCGAGCTGGACCTCGGCGTCTGGGTAGAGCACGTTCCACACCCGCAGGTAGATCGTGAGCTCGCTGCGCGGGGTGTGCACCTCGAGCTGATCCGGCGCAGCCACGATCGCCGTCTGGCCAAGGCTCCGCAGGAAGTGCGCCAGACGGTCCGTGTAGCTCGGGTCGGAGAGGCGAAGCTGCATCGGGCCGCCTTCCCGAGTGTCGCACTGCGGATGACGGCTGCCGTCACCCGTCAGGGGGACGGAATCGATTCAGTCGGGAATCGAATCGAGCACTTGCGCTGCGTGACCGGCGGGCCGGATGCCCATCATCGCGCGCGCAACGTTGCCGTCCGCGTCGATGATGAACGTAGAGCGGTTGATGCCCATGTACTTCCTGCCGGCGTACTCCCGCTCGCCCCAAACGCCGTACTGCTCCGCGACCCTGTGGTCCGGATCGGCGAGCAGGGTGAACGGCAATTCGTATTTCGTCTTGAACTTCTCGTGTGACGTCACGTCGTCAGGGCTCACGCCGAGGACCTCCGCGCCGCGTTCCCGGAACACGTCGTACGCATCGCGAAACTCGCAGGCCTCCGTCGTGCAGCCGGGCGTGTCGTCCTTGGGATAGAAGTACAGAACCACCGGACGCCCACGAAGATCCGACAGCTTGACGGTTGCGCCGCTGTCGCTCTGCAGCTCGAAATCGGGGGCCTGCTTGCCTTCGTCGATCACGGCGTTCCTTTCTCGCGGGTACGAGAGCTAGCCTACGTTCATGAGGAAGTTCCTCGCCGACCGTCCGACGCTCCGCGGCTTTCTCGTCATCGGCGCGGTCGTCCTCGTGATCATGCTGCTCAACCTCTATACCGCGGCGTTGGCGATCGGGATGCTGCTGCGGATCGCGTTCTTCCTCGCGGTTGCGTTCTTCATCTTCCTGATGTGGCGGGAGCGCCGGGACGAGATCTCGACCTGGTCGACCCGGGAGATGGTCGTCTTCTACGGCTCGGCGATCGTCGTCGCCGCGGCGCTCGGCCTCTACTTCTGGCACGGCTGGCCGGGCTACGAGGTGCTGGGCTTCATCGCTGTCGTCGCCTGCTCCGGCTTCGCCATGTGGCGGGTGTGGCGCGACCGGCACCAATACCGGATGTAACCCGGCGGGGGTCAACACCCGGGCTCGGGCGGCCGATTCCGACCCGGTGAGGCTGAGACGACTCCTGCGGCCCGCGCCGCACCTCGAGCGCGACACGGCCCAGCACGCACTGCTCGTGCTCGTCAGTGCTGCGCTGGCGCTCGGCGCCGCCGTCGGCATCGCCTGGGCCGCCGGCTTCGGCCGCGTATCGGACGAGCTGCGTGCCGTGGACCCGATCTGGTTGCCTGTCGCGTTCGGGATGGAGGTCGCGGCCTACTTCGGTTACGTCGTCGCGTATCGCGAGGTCGCGCGCGCTCAAGGCGGCCCGCGGCTCGGCCTCCGTCGTGCCGGAGCAATCGTCGCGGCCGGCTTCGGCGTGTTCGTGGTCCGCGGAGGCTTCGTGGTCGACCGTCACGCGCTCGAAACGGCCGGTCTCGAGCCGCGGGAGGCGCGCGTGCGCGTCCTCGGTCTCGGCGTGCTCGAGTACGCCGTGCTCGCACCCGCGGCGGCGCTTGCGGCCGTGATCCTCCTTGCGCGCGGAACGACGCATCCGAGCCTCGGGGTCACGCTTCCGTGGGCGATCGCCGTTCCACTGGGTTTCGTCGCAGCGTTCGCCGCACTCGGGCTCCGTCACCGCGTGCGCGACGAAGGCGGCTGGCGCGCGGTCGTGCGCCATGCGCTCGAAGCCGTGAACATGCTCCGCCATCTCGCGGCGCAGGGCGCCGACCACGGCGGTGCCTTTCTCGGGACGACGCTCTACTGGGCGGCGGATGTCGGCTGCCTGTGGGCCTGTCTTCGTGCATTCCACGAGTCGCCGGACCTGCCGTCGCTCGTCATCGGCTACGCAACCGGTTACGCGCTGACGCGCCGGACGCTGCCGCTTGGAGGCGCCGGCTCCGTCGAGGCGCTCGTGTCCTTCGCCCTCGCCTGGGCCGGCATCCCGCTCGCGCAGGCCGTGCTCGCGGTCTGCGCCTACCGCATCTTCAATCTCTGGTTGCCGCTGCTGCCGGCGGCGATCGGCCTCCGCCAGCTCAAGCGCTGGCAGCGGGCAGTCGGCCCGCTGCAACGCCCAGCCTGACCGCGACCAGCTACGCCTCGACGCGGGCGGACGCGCCGTCGAGCGCGTCGAGCGCGGCGCGGATCTCGG
Source organism: Gaiellaceae bacterium (assembly GCA_045806365.1). Classification (GTDB taxonomy): domain Bacteria; phylum Actinomycetota; class Thermoleophilia; order Gaiellales; family Gaiellaceae; genus 3-1-20CM-4-69-9. Next base: position 5,555 of record JBJMJL010000096.1, on the reverse strand, counting down.
CGAGCTGACCGACGAAGATCGGCGTGTCGCGCTCGGTGTAACGCGACGCTTCGGTCTCGCGCAGCGTCAGCATCAGGTGCATGAAGTCGGCGGGCTCGTCGCACTCGAACGCGGTCATGAACTCCTGGTCGTCGATGCCGAAGGAATACGTGGTGTGGTTGTGGATCGTCCGGAATGCGGCGCCGATCCGCATGTGCTCGTCCATCGCACGCTGTCGTTCCTCCGCCGGTAGCGCGTACCAGGGCCGCACTTTCACGAACGGATAGACGACGAGGTAGGGAGAGCCCTTCGGGACGACTCGACGCGCCTTGCGCGCCTTCGTGTACTCCGAGGCCTTCGTCGTCGCGAGGTACGAGTAGGGCGTCTCCAGCCAGCCCGCGAGCGGGGTGGAGTTCAGCGCGGTGCCGAACTCGCCGAGATCTTCGTAGCGCTGCGTGATCTTCCAGACGAAGAAGTCAGAGTCCGGCCGAACGCCCGTGACCGTGTAGGCGCGGAGTGACTCCATGCGCGCCGCCCAGGTCTCGACTACCTCGGCGAACGCGTCCTTGCCGGCGGCGCGCTCCTCGACCGGCAAGCGCCGCCAGGCCGGATCGACGCGGAAGAAGGTGTACCCGACGTACTGGCCCTCCACTGCGCGAATGTTACGGGCGGCTGTCCGACGCGCTGATGAGCACCCAGCCGAACGTTTCGCTCGTCTCGGGCGGCTCGGCGCACTCGTAGGCGCCGGCGCGCACGTCGCTCATCGCGCGCTTCACCAGTGCGCGGCTCGCCTTCGGCGTCCCATCCGCGTAGTACACGCCGGATTGCCAGCGGTTGTAATCCGTCTCGTCCGTCACGTGGAAGATCAGGAAGCCGCGCACGGTCGGCTGGCATGCCGCGAGCTTCAGCGCCCGGTCGTAGTACGCGGCCTGCACCCCTTCGCTGACGGGCTTCGTGGTCGCCGGCTCGGTCCCGCCGTAGAACCTGTGCTTCGCGACGGGAATCTGCGAGTCGACGCCGTACTCGTCGTAGACGATCGGCAGGATCGACCCCTTCTGCGCGGTGCCGTCGAACGCCCGGCCGAGCAGCTCGACGAGCCGCGGATAGTCGGCGAGCCCGAGCGATGTGCCCGTGAGGTGCTCGAGCGTCGGCGGGGTGCTCGAATTCTCGCCGTACGGGTGGAAAGAAAAGCCGTCCATGATCGGCCGCTTGCGACCCATCGCGCGATATGCGAGCCCCATGTCCGTGATGAACGCCGTCGGGGAGTGCGTGTCGCGTCCGGTCCCGGGGCGGTCGATCCCGCGCGGCGAGACCGAGCCGCCGATGATGAAGATGTTCGGATCGACGGCCTTCATCCGGTCGTAGGCGACCGCGAGCATCCGCACGTACGACGGCGCCGCGACGTCCTCGCCGTTCGGGCCGAACTGCGGCAGCCAGTAGCGGTTGAGGTTCGGCTCGTTCCCGACGATGTACTCGCGGATCTGCGGGACGCGCTTGACGGCGTCCGCCGCAAACTTCGCGAACTGCGTGCGCGCCGCCGCCGTCAGCGGTGTGGCGCGGCTACCAAACGGCATCACGGTCGCGATCACTCGGATGTCGAGGAAGACGCCGGCCGCGCCGATCGCCTGCAACGCTCGCAGCTGATCGGCGTCGACGGCACTCATCCCCGGCGACCAGACCGCGGTGACGCGGATCGTGTCGAAGCCGGCCGCCTTCGCGAGCTCCATCTTGGTCATCGCGACCTGAGGATCCGAGTTCCGGCCCTCGTCCTCGGCAGCACCCATGTACATACGTGCGCTCGCCAAGGCACTCCCCGACAGGGTCAGCGCCGCGAGGGCGCAGAGGGACGCGATGGCGATTCGCACGTTCGGCAAGGATGAAAACTGTAAACAGGCGGGCTGCTGCCGCGCTGCCAGTGTACCGCCGAAATATGAACGGAAAAAGATCACCCCGATAGGGGAGGACCGGCCGGCGCCGAGTCCGATAATTGACACCAGTCAGGGACGTGTTGCCAGCTCTCGCCGCAGGGAGCCGGGAAGCTCGCCACAGCCTCCGCACCGGCTCTGACACCTGAAAGCGGCGGCCCGGAGTCTCCACCCGGGCCGCCGTCATTCCGCGCGAAAGCCGCCGACGTCGGGGGCTACGCTGGCCGAGATGGCGTCGCGGCTCGAAAGCCAGCTGAAGGCAGTTCCGGCGCGGCCGGGCGTTTACCTCTTCCGCGACAAGGTCGGGGAGGTGCTCTACATCGGCAAGGCCAAGTCCCTGCGGCCGCGCGTGCGCTCGTACTTCCAGCAGAGCATGGACAGCCGGACCGCGATCCGTCAGCTGCCGGAGCGAGTGGCGGACATCGAGGTGATCGTCACCCAGAACGAGGTCGAGGCCCTCCACCTCGAGCAGAACCTCGTCAAGCGGCACCGCCCGCCCTTCAACGTGCGCCTCCGGGACGACAAGTCGTTCCCCTACATCGCGGTCACCGTCGAGGACGAGTACCCGCGCGTGATGTTCACGCGCGAGCGGCACCGCCGCGGCGTCGTCTATTTCGGCCCGTACGCGAACGCCAAGAAGGTGCGTGAGACGCTCGACGTCCTCAACCGCGTCTTTCCCTACCGCCCGTGTGAGGGGCCGCGGCCGGGCCGCCACTCCGGCATTCCATGTCTCGACTACCACATCGACCGTTGCCTGGCGCCGTGCGTCGGCTACGTCTCGAAGGAGGACTACAACGCGATCATCGACCAGGTGATCGAGTTCTTGTCCGGTGACACGAACCCGATCCAGCGACAGCTCGAGGCCAAGATGAAGGACGCCGCCGCGAACGAGCGGTTCGAGGAGGCTGCGCGTTACCGCAACCGCCTGCGCAGCGTGCAGCACCTCGCCGAGCGGCAGGCGGCCGACCGCCGCTCGATGGGCACCATCGACGTGATCGGGCTCGCTTCCGAAGGCGATCGCGCGGCGATCCAGGTCTTCCCGCTGCGCGACGGCCGCATGATCGATCGCTACGCGTTCCATCTCGAGAACGTCGGCGGTCAGGACATCACGACCGTCCTCGAGTCGTTCTGTCTCGAGTACTACGGCTCGTCCCCGAGCGTGCCGCCGCAGATCGTCGTGCCGCGCGACGCGGGCGACATGTCGGCCCTCTCCGAGTTTCTCTCGGAGCGGCGGGGCGCGCGCGTCGAGGTGAGAGCAGCCGAGCGCGGCGAGAAACGGCGGCTGCAGGAGCTGGCGGCCGAGAACGCTCGGCACGCGCTCGCCTCCGAGTCGCATCAGGCAGAGCTAAAGCGGCTGCGCCGCGTCGAGGCACTCGAGGAGCTGCGCGAAGTGCTGAACCTCGAGGCGCTGCCAATCCGGATCGAGTGCTTCGACATCTCCACGGCGATGGGGCAGGACAACGTCGGGTCGATGGTGGTCTTCCAGGACGGCGTGGCGAAGAAGGCGCACTACCGGAAGTTCGGCGTGCGCGGGCAGGTTGGCATGGACGACTTCGCGGCAATGGCCGAAGTCGTTTCGCGACGGTTCGCCCGTCTCGGCGCGGTGACCGCCGAGGATTACGACGAGTCGTTCGCGGCGACGCCGAACCTCGTCGTCATCGACGGCGGCAAGGGGCAGCTGTCGGCGGCGCTCGCCGCGATGCAGAAGTTCGACCTGCCACGCGTCGCCGTCGTTGCGCTGGCGAAGCGCGTGGAGGAAGTGTTCGTCCCGGGCCGGCCGGATCCGATCCGGCTTGCCGCGCACTCGCCGGGGCTGCAGTTGCTGCAGCGCGTCCGCGACGAGGCGCACCGCTTCGCCGTCGGCTTCCATCGCCAGCGCCGCGACACACGCACGTTCGCGTCTATCTTCGACGAGCTCGAAGGCGTAGGGCCGGCGCGCCGGCGGGCGTTGCTGCAGCACTTCGGCTCGGCGGAACGTTTCCTGGCGGCGTCCCAGGAGGAGCTCGAAGGAGTGCCCGGCGTCCCCGCCAAGACCGCTCGCTCCATCTACGCCCAGCTGCACAAAGCTGGTCGCGCTTGAGAGCGGTCACTCGTTCGAGGTCACTCGCGCAAGCGATCCCTCACCGTGGGTGAGCAGCCGATACCTGGAGGGCCGCAGCCATGGACGGCCGCACCCTCACACCTGTCGCTCACCCGCAGCGAGCGCACTCGGGTCTCGGTACCCGCTTGCGACAGCTGCGCGTCGCCGCTGGGCTGACCCAGTCGGATCTCGCTGCCGACCGCTTCTCGAAGGAGTACATCAGCCAGATCGAGCGCGGCAAGACGCGCCCGACGCCGCAGACGCTCGCCTGGATCGCGGAGCGGCTCGGCGTGGACACGTCGTACCTCGAGACCGGCCAAACGTGGGACGAGTACGCGGAGGTCGAGGCCTGCGTGATGCGCGCCGAGGCCGCCGTCGAAGGTGAGCGTTTCGACGAGGCGATCGACGCGCTTTCGGAGGTCACGCACTCGCCGGAGGCCCGCGAGCTCGAGTTCCGCGCTCTGCTGGCGGAGAGCTGGGCTCGGATGTCGCACGGCGACCTTCGGCCGGCACTCGATCTGCTCACGCGTGCACGCGAGCTCTCCGAGCAAGGCTGCTTCTCGGACGTCGAGCGGGCGGACGTGCTCTACCGGATGGGCGTCTGCCGCTACAAGCTCACGTCGATCAACTCAGCGCAGACGCTCCTGTCGGAGGCGCTCGAGCTCGCCGATCGCTCGGAGCTGCCGTGCGACCGGCTGCGCTCGCACATCCTCGAGTGGCGCTCGCGCTGCTCGCGTCGCCAACGGGACTTCGAAGCCGCGCGAGAGGACATCGAGCGCGCGCTCGAGCTTGCCGACCGCATCGACGATGCGCTCACCGTCGCGCACGTGACCTTCCAGGCGTCGCTCGTCGCCGAGCGCGACGGCCACTGGCTGCGCGCTCGCTCGCTCGCGGAGCGCGCGAAGGAGCTCTACGAGGCACACGGCGACCGCAAGAACGTCGGCCGTCTGCTCAACAACCTCGGCGGCCTGAACTTTCTGCTCGGCAAGCCTGACGACGCCGTCGACTACCTGAAGCGCGCCTTCTCGGTGGCGCTCGAAGTCGGCAGTGAGCCCGATGCCGCGCAGGCAGTGTCGTCGCTTGCGCAGGTGCACCTCGGCGCCGGGGACTGGACGCTGGCCGAGGAGCAGGCGCGCCATGCGCTCGAGTTGCTCGACGGTCGCCCCGACTTCCTCGACGAGGCCGGCAACGCACTCATCGTGCTCGGCCGCGCGCTCATGCAACAGGATCGCCTCGACGAGGCGCAGCACGCATTCGCCGAGGCCGAGCTCAACCTCTCCCAGCTTTCCTCTGCCAGCCACCGCGCAGTCGCCTGGACGGCCCAGGGCGACCTCGCCTCGCGTCGCGGCGACGACCGTGCCGCGGCCGCGCTGTACCGGCGGGCGGCGGAGGCACTTCAGGACGTCAGGTTCTAGGAAAGGAGGTGACCAGGATGCTGCGGAAGATCTTCACGCTTGGAGCTCTCGTCGCGGTCGCCGTTTCGTTTGGCGTCGGTACCGCGTCGGCGAACCCGAGCAAGAAAGCCCCTGCGCCGTCGGCTGCGAACAGCCACGGCGGTTGGTGGAGCGACG
>JBJMJL010000095.1:0-6289 GCA_045806365.1 Gaiellaceae bacterium | reverse complement strand
GCGAACAGCCGTACGAGGTCGTCGTCGCCGGACAGATAGAAGCGCGATTCGCCCGGGTCGCCCTGGCGGCCCGAGCGGCCGCGCAGCTGGTTGTCGATGCGGCGCGCCTCGTGGCGCTCGGTGCCGAGGACGTAGAGCCCGCCGACCTCGCGCACTCCCTGGCCGAGCTTGATGTCGACCCCGCGGCCGGCCATGTTCGTCGCGATCGTGACCGCGTGCGGCTGGCCGGCGTCCTTGATGATCTCGGCCTCGCGCGCGTGCTCCTTCGCGTTCAGCACGTTGTGCGGGATGCCCTGGCGGCTGAGCAGCTCGCTCAGATATTCGGACGTCTCGACGGCGATCGTGCCGACGAGGATCGGCTGGCCCTTTTCGTGTCGTTCCTGGATGTCACGGATGACCGCCTGGAACTTTCCTTCCTTCGACTTGAAGATGAAGTCGTTGTTGTCCGCGCGAGCGACGGCTACGTTCGTCGGGATCTCGACGACGTGCAGGTTGTAGATCTCGACGAACTCCTTCTCCTCGGTCTTCGCCGTTCCCGTGATGCCGGCGAGCTTCTCGTAGAGGCGGACGTAGTTCTGCAGAGTGATCGTCGCGAGCGTGACGTTCTCCTCCTGGATCTTCACGCCCTCTTTCGCTTCGATCGCCTGGTGGAGGCCCTCCGACCAGCGACGTCCCTCCATGATCCGGCCCGTGAACTCGTCGACGATCTTCACCTCGCCGTCCTGGATCACGTAGTCGACGTCGCGCTTGTAGAGCGACTCGGCCTTCAGTCCCTGGATCAGATGGTTGACGAGCTGTGAGTTGCGCGGGTCGTAGAGGCTGTCGATGCGGAGCGCGCGCTCGACGGCGTCGATCGCGGCCTGTCCCGGCGCCACCGTCTTGTGCTTCTCGTCGTACTCGTAGTCGGCGTCGGGGTTGCCTCCCTTGAGCAGCGGGTCGTGCGGCACGCCGTTCAGCCCGCGAGCGATGCGCGCGAAGTCGTAGTAGATCTCCGCCGCGGTCTCCGGTTCGCCGGAGATGATCAGCGGCGTGCGCGCCTCGTCGATCAGGATCGAGTCGACCTCGTCGACGATCCCGTACGTATGGCCGCGCTGGACGACGCCGTCCAGGCTGACGGCCATGTTGTCGCGCAGGTAGTCGAAGCCGAACTCGGAGTTCGTGCCGTACGTGATGTCGGCGTCGTACGCAGCCTTGCGCTCGGCGAACGGCATCATGTTCTCGATGTACGCGACGGTCATGCCGAGGCGTTCGAACACGCCTCGATTCCAGTCGGCGTCGCGCTGCGCGAGGTAGTCGTTGACCGTGATCAGGTGGACGCCCTGGCCTTCGAGGGCATTGAGATACAGCGCGAGGCTGGCGACGAACGTCTTGCCTTCGCCGGTCTTCATCTCGGCGACGTCGCCCTCGTGGAGGACGATTCCGCCCATCAGCTGCACGTCGAACATGCGCTGGTCCGACTCGCGCAGGCGGGCTTCGCGAACCGCCGCGAACGCCTCGAAGAGGAGCTGCTCCACCGTCTCGCCGTTCTCGAGACGCTCCTTGAACTCGGTAGTTTTGTTGCGAAGCGCGTCGTCGGAGAGGGCGCGGAAGTCGGGCTCCAGCGAGGTGATGTACGCGGCCTGGTCGGCCAGCCGCTTCATCCGCCGGCCCTCGCCGACGCGCAGGAATTTCTCGAACGAACCGAGCTGCTGGGCCATCGGACCTAGGGTAGCGGGTCGGCCTTTGTGGCCTTCTTCACGAATCGATTACCTAGAGCGGATCGACGCGAACCTCCCACAGATTCCCGTCGAGCCGCGCCGCGCGGACGACCGCGTCGCCGTCAGCAAGCACATCGAGCTCAGGGATCGTGCCGAAGCTGCGGACGCCGTCGATCGCGAGAGTCCGCTCCTCGCCCCGGACCGCGAGCTCGATCTCGTCGCCGCCCGGCTCCGGCAGCTCATTCACGCGCAGCCCGACCGCCGCGACTGCCCACTGCGCTTCGCCGCGCCGGATCGCGATCGCGCGGTACGGCCGCTTCACCTCTTGCTCGATCGCGTCGGCGAGCGCGGTGAGGTCGCCGTCGCCCTCCTCGATCAGCAGCGAGCCGTCGTCGAGCGCAACGAACCGCGCGTTGGAGCCCGCGACGTCGGGCGCGTCCGTCGTCACGACCGCGTCGAACTCGCGGTCACGCGGGATGCCATGGATTCCCGTTTCGGGAATCACGCCTGTGAAGAGCGGACGCCGCGGCGACGGCTCGACCAGTCCACCCTCCTCGGCCAGCCGCTCGTGCAACGGCTTCGAGCGGCGGAAGAGCCCCACTAGCCGGAGGGCTCGATCAGTCCGTAGCCGCCGTCCCTGCGGCGGTAGATGACATTCACCTCGCCGGACTCGTCGCTTCGGAAGACGAAGAAGTCGTGGCCGACGAGCTCGAGCTGCAGCGCAGCCTCCTCAGCGCTCATCGGCTTCACGGCGAACTGCTTCGTCTTGACGATGCTCGGGCCACTCTCGTCCTCAGGGATGCTCATCGAACCTCCGGGCGGAACTCCGTTTCCCCGCACCTGCCTACGACTCCGCTTGGTGCGGTAGTGCTCGATCTGCCGCAGCAGCTTGTCCGTCAGCTGGTCGATCGACGCCTTCATGTCGCTCGACGCCTCGCGTGCGCGCAGCGTCGGGCCCTTCGTCCAGACGGTCGCCTCCGCGATCTGGTTGGCCGAGATCGACGGGTTGCGCTCGACGCAGAGCTCGAGCTCGACCTGCGTCAGAGCGTGCAGCTGACGGTCGAGCTTGCGCAACTTCTCCTCGGCATACCGGCGCATCGAATCGCTGACCTCGACGTTCTTGCCCTTCACCTGAAGTCGCATACGTCTCCTCGTGGGCCGGAGCTCTGACCTTAGCGGATGCGGATCGTGCGGGCGAACGTCAGGACTTCGACGCTCCGCGCCCCGCCTCGGCGCAGGGCGGACGCCGCCGCGTTCGCGGTTGCTCCAGTCGTATAGACGTCGTCGACCAGGAGGACGCGCGCGGCCACGGGCCGCCGGCACGCGAAGGCCGCAGCGACATTCCGTCGACGCTCGAGCCGTCCGAGCCCGCGCTGGCGCGGCGACCCGCGCGCGCGGACGAGCACGGGCTCGACGGCGAGCCCCCACTTCGACGCGAGCGCGTGCGCCAGGCGCTCGGCCGGATGATGGCCGCGCTCGAGCCGGCGATCGGAGTCGCCGGGGACGAACGCGATGCAGGAGGCGCCATCGGGGAGCTGGATGGCTTCGACGACGACCTGCGCGGCCCACTCTGCAAGGCGTCGAAGCCCGCGCTCCTTCCAGGCGGCGACGACTCGCCGGACCGGCTCGTCGTACTCGACGGCCGCGCGGGCGCGCACGAATGCGAGCCGTCGGCCTGCGCACTCCGTGCAGCGCCGCACCGGCCAGGCCGTCGGCGCGCCGCAGCGCTCACACGCCGGGGCGACGATCGGGCGGAGCGCCGAGGTGCACTCGGCGCACACCTGTGCACCGGGCCGCGAGCAGACGACGCAGCGTTGCGGCAGCAGGAGATCGAGCACGCATCGACGTTACGCGGGAACGTGTGACGTGTCTGTGCCGTCTTCGTCCCAGATCAGGACCAGCGTGAGATTCACGGCGACGAGGACCGCGAAGACGACGGCGAGCACGACATGTGCGGTTGCGATGAGACCGACGACGGCGATTCCGAACAGGACAAGCTGCAACGCGATCCACGCCGGCCGCCGCAACGGGACACGCGCCTTCGGCGAGACGAACGAGCCCCAGACGGCCGCGGCAGCAACCGGCGCGAGCACGGCGAAGACGACGTTCACCTGGAGGCCGACGTACGCGAGCGCCGCAAGCAGGCAGAGCTCCAACGCGAACCTCAGCGCGAGGTTCCCCTCCCTCACGTCGGCGAATACTCGGTTCGCTCGGGCAGCCCGCGCCGCCGCCGCATGCGGTTGTCGGCCTCCAACAGCTGCGCGGCGTCGCCGATGTCATACCACTCGCCGGGAAACCGGTACGCGTAGACGGGCGCGCGCGTGTGCAGCCAGGCGACGAAGTTTCCGGGCTGATCAGGCGGATTTCCCTCATCCAGATACTCGGCCACGCGTGCCGCGTGGTCGCGGCGATACAGATACGTCGCGGTGGCGCAGAGCGTCGTCGGCGGGTCGGCCGGCTTCTCGACGAAGTTCGTGATCCGATCGCTTTCGTCGACGTCGACGATGCCGTACTGCTTCGCGAGCTCGCGGTCGCCGACGTCGTGGACCGCGACACAGCTGCCGTCCGTCCCGCGCCAGTACGCCTCGTATTCCGCGAGGGAGTAGTCGAACAGGTTGTCGCCGGCGATCACCCACTGGTCGTCGTCGAGGCCGACGAAGTGGATGTCGCCGATCGCGCCGAGCCGGTCCTCGTTCGACGTCGTGCCGTCGTTGTGGACGCGAACGTCCTTGTCCGCCGCCCAGCGCTCGAAGTCGTCCGCAAAGCGCCCGTTCGTGACGAGATGGACCTCGTCCGCGCTCGTCTCGGCAATGCGGTCGAGGATCCAGTCGATCATCGGCCGGCCCCCGACCGGAAGGAGCTGCTTCGGAATCGTGTCGGTGAGGGGCCGGAGGCGCGTCGCGTAGCCCGCGGCGAGGATCAACGCCTTCATGCGAGCGCCACCGCCGAGCGCACGCCGTGCTCGGTCACGATCGCGGTGATCAGCTCCGCAGGCGTCACGTCGAACGCCGGGTTCCGCGCCGGGAAGCGCGTGGTCAGCTCCTCGGGCGCGCGCTGCTCGATCGGAATCTCGGCGCCGGTCGGCGTGTCGGGATCGACGGTGGACGTCGGCGCGACGACGTAGAACGGGATTCCGTGGTGCGCGGCGGCGACGGCGAGGGAGTACGTGCCGATCTTGTTAGCCGTGTCGCCGTTGGCGGCGATGCGATCGGCGCCGGTGACGACGCAGTCGACCTCGCCGGCGGCCATCAGCGACGCCGCGGCAGAGTCCGCGATCACCGCGTGCGGTATGCCGGCCGCCTCGAGCTCCCACGCCGTCAGCCGCGATCCCTGCAGCAGAGGGCGCGTCTCGTCCACCCATACGTGCGTCAGCAGCCCACGCTCCCAGGCCGCGCGCAAGGCGCCGACGGCGCTGCCGTAACCGCCGGTCGCGAGCCCGCCGGCGTTGCAATGCGTCAGCGCGCGCGTTCCGGGGCCGAACAGCTCCGCCGCGTGCGCGGCCATCGCGCGGCAACGGTCGACCTCTTGCTGGTGCAGACGGCGCGCGTGCGCCGGGGTTGGATCGACCCGCATCTCGCGCAGCGCCCACGCGAGGTTCACCGCCGTCGGGCGCGACGCCGCGAGCGCCGCGGCGGCCGCGTCCACGTCGTCACCGCGCGCGGCCGCCAGTGCCAGCCCGTACGCGGCTGCGACGCCGATCGCGGGCGCGCCGCGAATCGCGAGCTCACGGATCGCGAAGACGAGCTCGCCCACCGTCAGGCACTGCAGCTCCACCCGCTCGTCGGGCAGGCGGCGCTGGTCGAGGAGGACGACCTTCGGGCCGTCCTCCTCGTACCGAACGATGTCGCCGGGTTCTAGGTCCCTTCGTCCCACGAGGCCAGGTACTTCGCCTGCTCCTCGGTGAGCGTGTCCACTTCGACGCCCATCGTCTCGAGCTTGAGACGTGCGATCTCCTTGTCGATCTCCTCCGGCACCGGGTAGACGCGCCGCTCGAGCTCGGCCGCGTGCTGGATCGCGTACTCCGCGGACAGCGCCTGATTCGCGAACGACATGTCCATGACGAGCGCCGGATGGCCCTCCGCGGCGGCGAGGTTGATCAGCCGCCCGTCGCCGAGCAGGTACAGCCGCCGGCCGTCCTCGAGCGTGAACTCGTCGACGAACGCACGCGCCTCGCGCGTCTCGCTCGCCAGCGCCTTCAGCGCCGGGATGTCGATCTCGACGTTGAAGTGGCCGGTGTTGGCGAGGATCGCACCGTCCTTCATCGCCTCCATGTGCTCGCGGCGGATGACCGACTTGTCGCCGGTCGCCGTGCAGAACACGTCACCGACCTTCGCCGCAGCCGCCATCGGAAGCACCTCGTAGCCGTCCATCACCGCCTCGAGCGCACGCACCGGATCCGTCTCGGTGACGATCACGTGCGCGCCCATGCCCTTCGCCCGCAGCGCGACTCCGCGTCCGACCCAGCCGTACCCGGAGATGACGAAACGCGTGCCGGCGAGCAGCACGTTCGTCGCGCGGATGATCCCGTCGATCGTCGACTGCCCCGTGCCGTAGCGGTTGTCGAACAGGTGCTTCGTCTGCGCGTCGTTGAC
>JBJMJL010000094.1:0-22309 GCA_045806365.1 Gaiellaceae bacterium | reverse complement strand
GACGCGCGTCGGCATCGTCTTCGGCACGGCGATCGGCGGCGTCACCGGCATCCTCGAGCAGGACCAGATCCTGCGCGAGCGTGGGCCTGACCGGGTATCGCCGAACTTCCTCCCCAACGTCCTCGTCGACTCTGCGAGCGGTCAGCTGGCGATCTCACTCGGGATCAAGGGGCTCAATTACGCGGTCGTCTCCGCATGCGCGACGGGGTCGCACGCGATCGGGGAGGCGGCCGAGATCATCAAGCGCGGCGACGCCGACGCCGTCCTTGCGGGCGGCGGCGAAGCGTGCATGCACCCGCTGATCCTCGCCGGCTTCACCGCGATGCGCGGCCTCGCCGTCGAGGACGAAGACCCGCCGCGCGCGTCACGGCCGTTCGACGCGACCCGCGCAGGGTTCGTCATGGGGGAGGGTGCGTGCGTGCTCGTGCTCGAGGACCTCGACGCGGCGCAGGCGCGCGGCGCGCGCATCTATGCGGAGGTGCTCGGCTACGGAGGGTCGAACGACGCGCATCACATGGCGCAGCCCGAGCCCGAGGCGACCGGAGTCGCGGAGATGATGCGCGGCGCTCTGCGCCGCGCCGACGTCCAGCCCGAGCGGGTGGGATACGTCAACGCGCACGGAACGTCGACGCCGCTTGGCGACCTTGCCGAGACCAAGGCGATCAAGGACGTGTTCGGCGCACACGCCTACGAGCTGGCTGTCTCCTCGACGAAGTCGATGATGGGACACACCTTCGGCGCGGCCGGCGCGATCGAGGGGATGATGTGCGTCCTCGCGATCCACGAGGACGTCTTGCCGCCGACGATCAATTACCGCCATCCCGATCCCGCGTGCGACCTCGACTACGTTCCGAACGAGGCGCGCGAGGCACATGTCGACGTCGCGCTGTCCAACGCGATGGGGCTCGGCGGCCACAACGGCTGCGTGCTCTTCGGGCGCGTCGAATGAGCTTCATCGACGAACGGGTCGAGCAGTACGCGGAGGCGCACTCTTCGGGCGAGAGCGAGCTCTTCCAGCGCCTGGCGGCCGAGACCCGCGAGAAGTCGGAGATTCCGCAGATGATGGTCGGGCTGCTCGAGGGCCGCCTGCTCGCGCTGCTCGTGCGGACGCTCCGCGCGCGCCGAGTTCTCGAGCTCGGCACGTTTACGGGTTACTCGTCCATCTCGATGGCGCAGGCGCTGCCGGACGACGGGCAGCTGATCACGTGTGACGTGAACGAGGAGACGACCGAGATCGCGCGCCGTTATGCGACGGAAGCAGGCGTCGCCGAGCGCATCGACTACCGGCTCGGGCCGGCGCTCGACACGATCGCGGGGCTCGACGGCCGATTCGATCTCGTTTTCATCGACGCCGACAAGCAGAACTACGTCGCCTACTACGAGGCGACGCTACCGCTGCTCGCCGACGGCGGCCTGATGGTCGTCGACAACACTCTCTGGTCGGGGCGCGTCGCCGATCCGGACGAAGACGACGAGAGCGTCCGCGCTATCCGCGCGCTCAACGATCGCGTCCGCGACGATGCGCGCGTCGACAACGTACTGCTGACCGTGCGCGACGGTATGAACCTCGTCTGGCGCCTCTAGGCCGGACTGAACCTTCCGTCGCGGTACACGAGGCCTTGGCCGACGGTCCCGAGCTCGATCGACTCGACCTCGCCGATGAAGATCGTGTGGTCGCCGGCCTCGTGCTCGACGACGGTGCGGCACTCGATCCAGCCGAGCGCATCCTGCACGAGCGGCCCGCGCGCGCCGTCGCGTACGTCGACTCCGATCCACAGCGCGACCGGGGGAATGCCGCTGCGGGCGAAGTGTTGTGCGACGTCAGCCTGCCTCGCTGCGAGCAGGCTCGCCGTCCAGCCGCCGGCGAGTCGGATCGGCTCGTGCGACGACGAGTCACGCCCGATCGAGATGCCGACGAGCGGCGGCTCGAGCGACAGCGACACCAGCGATCCGACCGTCAGCCCGAAGCGCTCGCCGTCGAGCTCGGTCGTGACGACCGCGACAGGTGCCGGAAAGCGGCGCATCACTTCCCGCAGCTCGTCGCCGGTCATGGCTCGATGATAAGGAGGTGACTCGTCGCGACCTGATCGAGCTCGGCATCGCCGCAGTGCTCGTCGCCGCCGCGGCCGTCGCGCACTATGCAGGCGCGGATCCGGTCCTCACGTTCGTCGTCGCGGCCGTCGCGATCGCCGGGCTGGCGCGACTCGTGGGCGGCGCGACCGAGCAGCTCGGCGGCCGCGTCGGCTCGTCGGTTGCCGGAGTCGTCCAGTCGGCACTCGGCAACCTGCCCGAGCTCTTCATCGCGCTCTTCGCGCTGCACGACGGGTTGGTCCGCGTGGTGCAGTCCGCGCTCGTCGGGTCGGTGATCGCCAACAGCGTGCTCGTGCTCGGGCTCGCTTTCGTCGTCGGCGGAGTGCGCAACGGCACGCAGACCTTCAACTCGCCCCGCGCGCGCATGATCGCGACTCTCTCGACTCTGGCCGCCGTCATCCTCGCGTTCCCCACGCTGGCGCACACCTTCCACGCGCCCGCGGCCGCTCACGAGAAAACGCTGAGCCTGATCTGCGCCGGCGTCCTGCTGGTGCTGTTCTTCGTGACTCTTCCCGGCTTCCTCGCGGGAGGGGAGGAGCATGCACCGTCTGCGCTGCGTTGGACGCTCACCCAGACAGTCGTCGTGCTCGCTGCCGCCGGGCTGGGCGCCGCGCTCGTCGCCGACTGGTTCGTCACCGCGCTGACGCCGGCAACCGAAGCGATCGGGATGAGCCAGGACTTCGCCGGTCTCGTCGTCGTCGCGATTGCGGGCAACGCCGTCGAGAACGTCGTCGGCGTGCAACTCGCCGCTCGCAACCGCCCCGACTTCGCGATCTCCGTGATCGTGAACTCGGCCCTGCAGGTCGCACTCCTGCTGACGCCGCTGGTCGTCCTCTCGAGCCTCTTCTTCGCGACGACGCTGACGCTCGTCTTCCCCGCGCTGCTCGCAATCTCGCTGCTGCTCGCGGCGGGCATTACCGCCCTCGTCGTCTACGACGGCGAGAGCACGTGGGAGGAGGGTGGGCTCCTCGTGGGGCTCTACGTCGTCGTTGCCGCCAGCTTCTGGTGGGGCGCGTAAAGAAGAAGGGCGGGTTTCCCCGCCCTTCTGTCAGACCGCCGGTGCGGTCGTCCTGTCTCTGCGCGTGACTTCCTTCGCGAGCAGGACGCCGGCGAGAATCATCCCGCCGCCGAGCGCGACGTGCAGGACGTTGTCCGCCCAGTTGACGGGAATCCAGTTCGCGCCGCCCTCGTCGGCGCCGAAGATGGCGCCGTACAGGAACAGCCCGAGGTAGATCACCCCGCCGCCGATCAGGTAATTGCGTGCACCGTCATACGTGCGCGCCAACGCGAGGCCGGCGACGCCGAAGAGCAGATGCACGATGTTGTGCAGGATGCTCGTGTCGAAGATTCCGAGCAGCTGGGCGTCGGAGTTGTGCCCGGCGAACTTCAGCTCGTCGTAGTTGGATGTGATCCCCGGAATGAAGCCGAGGATGCCGACGACGAGGAAGACGAGCCCGACGACCATCGCGACGGTCTGGATCGGTGAACGGTCTTGCATGAACCCCCTCCTGATTCTCGGGACGCTGTACTAGCCCCTTACGCTGAAATTGTGTTGCCCAGCAGGGTGTTCGTCAATCCCTGCTAGGCGAGCAGGAACGCCAGAGCCACCGCCACGAGGGCCGCGACGCCGAGGCCGGCGATCTCGACGCGGTGGCGCACGAGCGCGTCGTTGACGCGGTTGTCGGGCACGGCCGGGCCCGGCAACGAGGCCACGCCGAGCATGACGATCGCGAGCGCGAGCAACGCGACCAGCCACGGGCGAATCGCACGCACCGTTTCTTCCACGCTGGAAGCGAGGACGCCGGAATGGAGGTTCGGCCCATGCGGCGCACCGAGCGCACCGGCGGCCTCCGGCTGCGCGCCGGGAGTCGGAACCTGCTGCTCCGCAAGGGCGGACGCCGGCGAGAAGGCGCCGCTGCCCGTGCTCGCCGCTCCGAACGATGCGGCCGTCGAGCTCGTGGCGGCGCTTCCCGCGCAGGCGTTCGCGGCGCGAAGCGCGCTCAGCTCGGCGAGGCTCGGTGCCGAGCCGGAGACGACGACGACGATGACGCGGCGGATGACACGCCCCGATGCCGTGCGCGCCGAGATGCGGTACGTGCCTGGCTCGAGCGGCCGGCCGTGGACTCGCCCGCGGAAAGGCACGCGGTTCAGACCCGCGTGGCCCGCGACGCTGAAGTGGCCGACGCCGTGGCAGCTGGGGGAGACCTGGTTGACGGTGAAGATGACCCGCGTCGGGCTCGAGAGGGCGAACGTGAAGATCGTGGTGCGTCGCTTCTTAGGCCCGCTCGTTCCGATCCACGGTCGTGAGGAGTTGAAGTGCTCCACGCGCGACCCGCCGGCGCCTTGCGCGCTTGCGCTCGGCGATCCGCCCGACGAGGCGGCCGACGCCGAGTTGGCGCTTGCGGAGGTGCCGCTCGCCGAGGTGCCGGTGGCGCCGGCGCCGGCACCCGAGCCGGAGGTGGAGTTGCCCGCGACAGTTCCTGTGGCCGAGTTCACGAGCGACGAGGCGGCCGAGCCGGCCGAGCCGGCTGCGCCGGTCGAGCCGGTTGCCGATGTTGCGGACGGCGTCTGGGCGGGCGCAGGTGGCGGCGAAGCGACTACAGGCGCCGGGAGCGTTGGGACGCTCGGCAGCGGCACCGGTGACGAGGGCAGCGGAACGGAGGGCGTCGTCACGGTCACCGGCGGCGGCGGTGGCGGGGGCAGCGGCGGAAGCGGATCTGCCGCCGCCGTGCCGGCAACGGCGGCTGCCACGGCCACGACGACCCACGCGCCAAGCGCCTTCACACTCAGATAACTCCTGAGCGGCCGAATTGGTTGCGCCCTGCACACAATTGGGCAAACAATTCGAGACTGTGGCGGTGGTGAAACGGGACTATTACGAGGTTCTCGGCGTCTCCACGGATGCCGACGAGGAGGAGATTCGCCGCGCGTTCCACGCGCTGGCCCGCGATTGGCATCCGGATATCACGAACGCCCCCGACGCCGAGGAGCGGTTCCGGGAGCTCGCCGAGGCTTACTCCGTCCTGTCGAAGCGGGAGGTCCGGCTGCTGTACGACCGCTACGGCTACCGCGGCCGCGGCAGCCAGGCGCTCGACGAGACGCCGGGGCAGGCCGAGCCCGAGCCGATCCGCGGCGAGCACGTCTACCTCGACATCGAGCTCCGGAGCTTCGAGGCCCAGGAGGGAGCTCGGCCGGTCGTGACCTACCGGGCTGCGTCGCGGTGCACAGCCTGCATGGGCCGAGGCGCGCTCGGACTTGCGGACCCCGACTGCGAGCACTGCCTCGGGACCGGCCGCAAGCAGACGTTGGGGCATGTGGAGTCGGACTGGGTACTGCAGCTCGACGCTTGCCCGGCGTGCCTCGCCGAGCCGTGCGAACGCTGCGATGGAACAGGGACGGTCGACGTTGAACGTCGGATCCGCCTACGCATACCGCCGGGCGTCGAGGACGGGGCTCAATTGCGGGTCAGGGGCGACGGCAACGACGCCGGCGCGGGCTCGGTGCCCGGTGACCTGCTCGTCTCGGTCCACGTGCAGCCGCCGCCGAGGGACCCCCGTGTGGTGCGCTACCTGGCTTTCGTGCTGCTGCTCCTCGCGATCGCGACGCTGCTCGTGTACATCGTTCGCTGATCCGCCTTGACGAGCGGCGGGGGTGGGATTTGAACCCACGGACCGCCTTGCGACGGTCAGCGGTTTTCAAGACCGCCCCGTTCGACCGCTCCGGCACCCCGCCGTGGCAACAGCGTAACCGGCGTTTCGCGTCGCTTCGAACAGTCGAAGTGGAGGGCATGCCCTCCAAGCGGCAATCGCCACGTCGCCACCTGGTGCACGAGCTGTCGCGCCGCTTCGTCGAGCACGAGCTTCCGATCTACGCGTCGGCGATCGCGTTCCGGGCCCTGGTCGCGACCATTCCGCTGGCACTGCTCGGCCTAGGGCTGCTCGGCGCGCTCGGCCTCGAGAGCACCTGGACCGAGTCGATCGCACCCGCGATCAAGCCGCGCGTGATCGAGCCTGTGTACGACGCGATCAACGCGTCGGCGCAGAAGATCCTCTCCAGCGGCACCGCCGGGCTGATCGCCTTCGCCACCGCACTCGTGATCTGGGACCTGGCGATCGGGATCATGGCCGTGATGCGCGCGCTGAACCACGTGCACGACGTCGACGAGGACCGCACCTTCGTTCGCCGCGCGCTCGTCGCTGTCGGCCTCGCACTCGCTGTCGCTGCGTGCATCGTGGGCTCGATGCTCCTGCTCGTCGCCGGGCCGCGCGCCGGCGGATCCCTCGACGCCGCCCTCGGCGTGCTGCGCTGGCTCTTCGCCCCGTTGCTGCTCGCCCTCGCCATCGGCTTGCTCGTCCGCTTCGCACCGGCGCAGAAACCCGAGGCGCGCTGGGCGAGTGCGGGGTCACTCCTCGTGATCGCCGTGTGGATCGTCGCGACGGAGTTGTTCCGACTGTGGGTGACCTACGTCGCGAACTTCAAGACGGCGATCGGCAGCCTGACGGGACTGCTGCTGCTGACGCTGTATCTGCTCGTCTCCTCGGCGATCTTCCTCGTCGGCGCCGAGCTCGACGAGCTGCTGCGCAAGGAGACGCGCGGACGCGGGGTCGCGCTGCCCGACCTCGTCACGGCTGTGATGCGGCGTTAGAGCTTCTTGCGGAAGAAAACGCCGAGCGCCGAGAGGTAGAGCGAGCGCCGTCCACGCGTATTGCCGCTGACCTTGGCCCCGCGCGGTCCGACGCTCAGACCGAGGCTGCGCTTGCTCAGGTTGAGGCGCACGCCGGGTGCGATGCGACGGGAGCGGCGATAGCCCCAGCTCATCCGTGCGTCAGGCGATAGCGCTCGACGTTGGCGTCGAAGCGGATACAGCGGTAGCCGTACCGGCGGTACTGCGAGTCGAACGCACGCGTGCAGAACTCACCGGCGCGCAGGCACTTGTGGACACCGCCGACGACGGCGTGTGTGTAGCTCGAGCTGCACGTCTTCGCAATGGCGGCCGGCGTGGTCGCGGGCGCCGCAGCCGCCGACCCGGCCGCCGCCAGCAGAGTGGCCAGGACGATCGCGAGACGTGTCCGAAAGCGCCGCATCGGGCGGCAGGGTGCCACGAAAGGAACGTGTCGCCAATAGGCCGTTCGGCCTATCTTCTGCGCTGCTCAGGCCCGGGCGCGTTCGGCGCCGAGCTTCTGCGGAGCGCCGAGCTCGTGCAGCGCGGACGGCACCGCGATCGACCCGTCCTCCTCCTGGAAGTTCTCCATCAGGGCGATCATCGCGCGCGCCGTCACCGCCGTTCCGTTCAGCGTGTGGATGGGCTCGAGCTGCTTGCCGTCGCCGCGGAAGCGGATCCCGAGCCGCCGCGCCTGGTAGTCGGTCGTGTTCGACGTCGAGGTGATCTCGCGGTAGCGCTCCTGGCCCGGGAACCACGCCTCGATGTCGTACTTCTTCGCTGCCGACGCGCCGAGGTCGCCGGCCGCGACGTTCACGACGCGATACGGCAGCTCGAGCTCCTGTACGAGCTCCTCCTCGATCTCGAGCAGTCGCTCGTGCTCGGCACGCGACCACTCCGCTTGCGTGAACACGAACATCTCCACCTTGTCGAACTGATGCAGGCGGAACATCCCGCGCGTGTCCTTGCCGGCGGCGCCGGCCTCACGGCGGAAGCAGGTCGAATAGCCGGCATAGCGCAACGGCAGCGCGTCGGCCTCCAGGACTTCCCCGCCGTGCATCGCCGCGAGCGGCACCTCGGATGTTCCGACGAGATACAGGTCGTCGCGCTCGACGCCGTAGATGTTCACCTCCTCGGTCGGGAAGAAGCCGGTGCCGTACATCGCGTCCTCGCGCACGAGCACGGGCGGCAGCACCGGCGTGAAGCCGCGGTCGACCAGCCGGTCGAGCGCGAACCGGTACAACGCGAGCTCGAGCAGCGCGACGTCGCCGACGCGGTAGGCAAACCGTGCCCCCGACACTTTCGCCGCCCGCTCGAGGTCGATCCAACCGTAGACCTCCGCGAGCGCGAGGTGGTCGCGCGTCGGGAAATCGAAGGAGGGCGGGTCACCCCACTGGCGGATCACCACCGCGTCCTCCTCGGAATCGCCGTCGGGCGTCGCCTCGTCGGGCGGATTCGGAACGCGGTCGAGCAGTTCCTTGCGCCGCGCCTCCGCGGCGCTCAGCTGCTCCTCCAGACCTTGCAGGTCCTGCTTGACGCGCTCGAGCTCCGCCATCTGCTCGGGAGAAGGCTTCCCCTTGACCTTCCGCGCCGCGCGCAGCTCTTCGACGCGCGGCTGCACCTCGCGCACCGACGCGTCGGCGGCGAGGAGCTCGTCGAACACGTCCGCCGCGCCCTTGCGCGCGAGCGCCGCGCGCATCGCGTCGGGCTGCTCGCGCGCTTTTCGCAGGTCGATCATCGCGCCAAGCATGCCTCAAGCACTTGCGCGACGCCCTCGTCGTCGACGGACGGACAGACGAAGTCGGCGACCTCCTTCACGCGCTCGTGCGCATTCGCCACCGCAACGCCGAAGCCCGCCCAGTCGACGAGCTCGATGTCGTTCTCGCCGTCGCCGAACGCGACTGTCCGCTCGCGCGTGAACCCGATGTGCTCGGCGACGAAGTCGAGGCCCGCCGCCTTGGTCACGTCCGGCGATGCGAACTCGAGGAAGTACGGCAGCGACTTGGAGATGTACAGCCGCCCGTCGAACCGCGCCAACATTCGCTCCTTCAGGCCGTCGAGGACGACCGGGTCCTCGATGACGACGAGCTTCGTCGGCGGCTCATCGAGCCACGCCAGCAGATCGCCGACGGGATGCAGCTGCAGATGCTGGAAGTCGGCATACCGGCGAGCCTCCGGCGTGATCTCCGCGACGTACAGCTCGTCGTCGACGTAGCAGTTCAGGCCGAAGCCCTCCTCGTTGACGGCGCCGATCGTCTCGCGGGCCAGCTCGAGGGGGATCGGCTCGTGGCGCAGCCAGCGGCCGCTCACAGGTTCCGCGACGACGGCGCCCTGGTAGCAGACGACCGGGTCTTCGAGGCCGGCTTCGAGGGCGTACGGCCGCACGGACTGGAACATTCGCCCTGTCACGAGCACCACGTGGATCCCGGCCGCACGCGTCGCCGCGATCGCCTCACGCGTGCGCGGCGGGAGCTTCGCGTCCTCGCCGATCAGCGTCCGGTCGAGGTCGCATGCGACTGCCTCGACCTCGCTCGGAAAGTCCGCCGGGAGGTTCAGCCCTGCTGCTGGGTCAGGAAGTCGACGAGGTCCTTCAGGTCGTTGGCCGGAATCGACGAGTACGACTTCGGCATTACGCCCTTCGGAAAACCCTTCTCGACATACTTGTCCGGGTCGACGATCGAGTCGTGCACGAACGTCGGCAGCGGCTGGTTCGCGGTCTTGGCGTAGTCGGGAAGCTTGTCGAGGTCGGGGCCGATGTTGCCTTGCGCCTCCGGCCCGGCCGGCTGGAACGTATGACAGGCGCCGCAGCCCTGGTTGACGAAGATCGCCTTTCCGGGCGCCGCCTGCTGCACGGTGCCGACGACGGTCTCGGGTGTCGGCGTCGCCGTGCCTTGGCCGCCGCAGCCGGCGAGTGCGAGGACGGCGACGGCGCAAACGGCGGTCAGAGCGGCCCGGCGCATGGGGCGCGAGTCTACTGACTCGAAACGGAGCAGAGCCAAGCAGCCGAGCGCGCCCAGCCCGATCACGTCCACGGGCGTGTCGTTGACGAGCAGCGAGACCGCCAGCGCGATGAGCATCGCGTCGATCGCTGCACGTCGCGGCGTCCGCGTGCCGATCCAGACGAGCGCGGTGAGCGAAAGGAAGAAGAGCACGACGCTGTACGCGGACTTCGTTGCGAGCGCCCACGACAGATGCAGGCGGTGGCCGAAGTCGCCGAGCAGCGAGCCGGGTCCCGTGCCGACCGCGCGCGTGACATGGCTCGAGCCGCCGAGCGCGGAGTCGATGCCCACGAAGGCGAGGACGAGCACGATGACGCCGGCTGCAGCGAAGGCCGCGCGCCGCCACGTCAACGGCGCCGGCCGCATCCGCAGGAAGAGTACGACGAGCGCAGCCGCGTACACCACCAGACCGCCGCCGTCGGCGCCTGTCTCGCTCCAGCCGACGGTCACGAGCGCGAGCGCGCCGAGCGGGACGACCCAGCGCACGCCTCCGGCGACCACGCCGGCGATCAGCGCAGGCAGCAACAACGTCTCGACCTGGTTCGTCACGCCGTAGAACCGCCCGCCGCCGTCGGGACGCGCGCCGAGCACGGCGAGTGAGCTCGTCGCCGGGGAGAGCGCCAGGACCAGAAGGAACACCGCGAAGAAGGCTGCCGCCGCATAGGGCACCGCGCGCCGCGGGACGAACGCGGCCACGACGACCAGCGCAGCCGTCACGACTATGGCGATCCACAGCTGCGTGACGTCCAACCACGACAGCACCAACGCGCCCGCGACCGCCGCCGCGCCGCCGAGCACGCTGCCTGCGACGAGCAGTGCGAGTGCAACCGCGGCGAGCGTCCACCCGCGGTCGCGATGCACGCGCGCGAGTCGCCGGTCGAGATCGCGAAGATCGTCTCGATCCCCGGCGACCGCACGGATGTCCGGCGTGCCGCCGTTGGCGAGCGCGACGGCCGTCTGCGTGATGTCGGAGATCGAGACGAGGCCGTCGATGCGCGTCGAGTCGGACGTGAGGATCCCGTCGAAGCCAGGTGCGTCGACGCCCACGTAATAGCGCCTGGTGTTGGCATGCTCGCCGGGCGGCGGCAACGTGACGTACACGGCCGGCCCGGTGGCCAGGCGATTCGTCAGGTCGACGACGACGTTGCCGCCCGGCTTCCCGCCCAGCAGCGCGTTCTCCACCTTGCCGCGTCGCAACGAGGCGATCGCGGTTTCGAGGCTGATCTTGCCGCCGGCGCCGGGCACGTACAACCCGGGCGCCGCGAACGGCGGCAGAGCCGGGACGACGTAGATCACGCCCCGCGCCGCCTGGGCTGTTGAGCTGGCATTAAGGAGCCCCGCAGCGACGATTGCCGCGGCTACGATTCGTCTCGTAAACCTCGCCTCCAAGGAGAGCGATTCTCGATGAAACGCAGGTCCTACGGGCGCGACGCCGGTCTGACGTTGCGAATGGTGCTGACGAGCTCGCTGCTCGGTCTGCTCTACGTCGTCTTCGCCGTCGTGCTCTTCGAAGTCCTGAACGCCGGCATCGTGCTGATGGTCGTGATCATCGGCGCGCTGGCCTTCCTGCAGTACTTCACGTCCGACAAGCTGGCGCTCGCCGCCTCGGGCGCGAAGATCGTGGAGCGAGACCAGGCGCCCGAGCTGCACGACATGATCGAGCGGCTGTGCGCCATGGCCGATCTGCCGAAGCCGCGCGTCGCCGTCATCGACACCGACGTGCCGAACGCGTTCGCCACCGGCCGCAGCCCGAAGCGGGCAGCGGTCGCCGTGACGCGCGGGCTCTGGCAGCGCCTCGAGCCGAAGGAGATCGAAGGCGTGCTCGCGCACGAGCTATCGCACATCGCGAACCGCGACGTGCTGATCATGACCGTCGCCGGCTTCTTCGCGATGGTCGCCGGCAT
The DNA here is from genome assembly GCA_045806365.1 of Gaiellaceae bacterium. Lineage (GTDB taxonomy): Bacteria > Actinomycetota > Thermoleophilia > Gaiellales > Gaiellaceae > 3-1-20CM-4-69-9. The sequence goes on along the minus strand of JBJMJL010000094.1, from coordinate 10,655 downwards.
GCTGACCCGCGTCGGCCTCTACTCCGGGATGTTCGGCGGGCGCAGTCGCGACAACAACTCCGTTCCGGTCTGGCTCGTCGTCCTCATCGTCTCGATCGTCACCTACTTCCTCAGCCAGATTCTGATCCTGGCGATCTCCCGCTATCGCGAATTCGCGGCCGATCGTGGCTCCGCGTTGATCACCGGTGCACCCGAGCACCTGATGAGCGCGCTGCAGAAGATCGCGAGCGACATGTTCAGGATTCCGCAGCGTGATCTGCGCGAGGTCGAGGGGATGAACGCGTTCTTCATCATCCCGACGAAGGTCAAGGGCTCGATGAGCCAGCTCTTCATGACGCATCCCCCGCTCGAGAAGCGCCTCGCGGCGCTGTCCGACATCGCGCGGGAAATGGGTCGTCCCGTCGCCTAGCGTTCCGCGCCGTGAGGCGCAGGCCGTTTCGGCGCGATCTCGGCTTGTCGCTGGGGTCTGACCCCGGTTGGCTGGTGGGGTCAGACCCGGCTGGCTGGCGTCGGGACTGCCGGGGTCAGACCCCGCTTGGCTGGGACCTGGGGTCAGACCCCGGCTGGCTGGGGACTGCTGGGGTCAGACCCCCTCGAGCGGCTGGCGCGCCTGGCGCGCGAGCTAGGTAAAACGGGCTGATGGGCCTGCGTGACGTTCTCTTCGGCCGGAAGCAGCTGGCCGGTCCGGCCCGCGAGCGGCTGTTCGCGCTCACCACCGCGGCAGTCACGCTCGACACCGAGCTCGGGTTGCGCCCGGCGGGGGTGGGCGGGATCTGCTTCAAGCCGCTCTCGGCGGGCGACTTCGTGCGTGCCGAGAGCGACATCCAGCAGCTCCTCGATGGCATTGCCGCCGATTCCGGGTCGAGACTCGACCGGCGCGAAGACAGCTTCGGCTACACCTGGATCGTCGTCCGAGACCCGGATCTCGCCGACCAGGTCACGGCGGTCCACGCGGTCGCTCAAGGCCTGGAGGAGCAGGGCTTCGGGCAGCAGCTGCTCGCGGCGGTCTTCCGCTTCGACGGTGGCAAGCACCCCGTCTACTGGATCTACGGCTACAAGCGGGGGGCGTTCTGGCCGTTCGTGCCGACGGGGGAGGGGCAGGAGCGCGATAACGCCGAGGAGCTCGAGCTGAAGGCGAAGCTCGAGCCCGAGCTACCCGTCGAGCAGGACCTGACCCGCTGGTTCGGCGTCTTCGATGCGCCCGTCTAGCGGCGCGATGTGCGCAATTTGCGGTAATTGCGTCATGGTGACTCCTCCGTGACGCCATAAGTGACTTGACTTGACATCATTGTGATGTCATAGTGCCGCCCATGAACGTGGCGGCCTATGTCGAGGCACTCCAGCAGGATCTGGCGAACGTCGCCGGGATCGGCGACGAGGCGATTGCCGAAGCAGCGCGCCGGATCAGCTCGGCCCTCGAGTCATCCCTCCGACTCCGGCTGATGGATGCTCTCGGCGAGGCCGCCGCGGAGCTCGCGAACCAGCTTCCCGACGGCCATGTGGAGGTGCGCGTGACCGGGGGCGAGCCGGAGCTGGTCTACGTTCCCGAGCCCGGGGCGCCTCCTCCCTCGGCGCTGGAAGACCTCAGCGCACGCATCACGCTGCGACTGCCCGAGACGCTGAAGGCGATCGTCGACGCGGCGGCCCAGGAGGCCGGCGTGTCGGCGAACACCTGGCTGCTGCAGCAGATCACGCGCAGCGCTGATCCCTCCAAGCGGCGGACGCATCCCGGCGGCCGCCGCATGACCGGCTACGGCCAGAGCTGAAAGGAGTCACGATGCACGTCCTCCCACTCCCGTTCGGGCTCGCACTCGCACTCATGCCGCGCCGCGAGGCCGCCAAGTTCCGCCGCAAGGACGAGATCCGGCCGCACCTGCGCAACGCGATTCGGCCGCGCGATCAGATCCTCGGCGACCTGCGCTACTTCAACCAGTTGCGCGACCACGTCTGATGCGCAGCGAGACGTTCCACACCCCCGGCTCCGTCCGGCTCGACCTCGAGCTGCCGGCGGGAGAGATCGACATCGAGACTTCCGACACTGAAGACACGCGAGTCGAGCTCGAAGCCCTCACCGACAAGGAGCAGGTGCAGGAGATGGTGGCCGACGCCCGCATCGAGTCGCGGCAGCGTGGCGACCGCTACGAGGTCGTCGTCCATGTGCGCACCCGGCACGGCGTCTGGATCTCGTTCAGCAAGGGGCCGGATATTCGGCTCGGCACACCCGAGATGCGACTGCGCATCTCCTGCCCGAAGGGCGCCGAGCTCGAGGTCAACACGAAGTCCGCCGACATGCGCGCACGCGGTGAGTACGGAAACGTCGACTTCAAGACGGCTTCCGGCGACGTGAGCATCGACGCTGCCGCCGACGCGGCCCTCAAGACCGCGAGCGGCGACGTTCAGATCGACACGGTCGCCGGAGCGCTAGACGTGAAAACCGTCTCCGGCGACGTGATGGTCGGCTCGGTCGGGAGGAACACGACGGTGCAAGCCGTGTCCGGGGACGTGTACATCCGCGCGAACGACGGCTCGGTCAGCGCCAGCACGGTGTCGGGCGACCAGCGCTACGAGGCCGTTCAGCAAGGACGCGTCGAGCTGCGCGCGGTCTCGGGCGACATCGGCGTCGGCGTGCGCCGCGGCTCGCGCGTCTTCGTCGACGCGAACACGGTCAGCGGGTCGACGAGCTCGGAGTTCGACCTGTCGGACGCACCGCAGTCGCAGGCGCCGGCGTCGGCCGCGGCCGAAGACAGCCCGCTCGTAGAGATCTTCGCGAAGACCGTCTCCGGCGACGTTCGCATCGAGCGCGCGCCGGCTCCTGCGCACGCATGAAGCTCTGGCCGACGGGCGGGCTCTGGCGACATCCCGATTTCGTCAAGCTCTGGTCGGCCGAGACGGTCAGCCAATTCGGGACGCAGTTCACGCAGCTCGCGCTCCCGCTCGTCGCGATCGACGTTCTGCACGTAAGCGCATTCCAGGTCGCCGCGCTCGTCACCGTCGAGTTCCTCCCGTTCCTGCTCGTCACGCTGCCGGCCGGCGTGTGGGTCGACCGGCTGCGGCGCCGGCCGATCCTCGTGCTCGGCGATCTCTCGCGCGCGGTCCTGCTCGGCTCCATCCCGGTTGCCTACTGGCTCGACGCACTGACGATCTGGCAGCTGTACGCCGTCGGGTTCGTCGTCGGCATCGCAACCGTCTTCTTCGACGTCGCATACCAGTCGTACCTGCCGTCGATCGTCGAGCGGACGCAGCTGATCGACGGGAACGCGAAGCTCGAGATCAGCCGCGCCACTGCGCAGCTCGGCGGGCCGGGCCTCGCGGGCATCCTCATCAACGCCTTCAAGGCGCCTGCGGCTGTCGCAATCGATGCGGTCAGCTACCTCGGCTCCGCCCTGTTCATCTTCAGCATCCGCAAGAGCGAGCAACCGCCCGCGCGGGACAACGTCGAAGGCACCCGCATGCGCGACGAGCTGCGTGAGGGCCTGCGGTACGTCTTCCGCCATCCGTTCCTGAAGAACATCGCCGCCTGCACCGCGCTCTTCAACCTCTTCGGCAGCCTCGGCTTCGCTGTGCTCCTCGTCTTCGCACGCCGCGACCTCGGAATGAGCCCGCTCGCGATCGGGCTCGCGTTCACGCTCAGCAACATCGGTCCGCTGATCGCGGCATTCAACGCCAACCGCATCTCCGCGCGGTTCGGCGTCGGGCGGACGATCATCGCCGCTGCGATCCTCGCGGGTCCGGCCTTCCTGCTCGTGCCTTTCGCGCCGGAGGGGAACGCCGCGCTCTTCCTGCTCGTCCCGGCGTTCGTCATCGGCGGCTCGGCGAACGTCATCTACAACGTGACGCAGATCAGCCTGCGCCAGGCGATCACGCCCGCGCGCATGCAGGGGCGCATGAACTCGGTGATGCGCTTCATCGTCTGGGGGACGATCCCGCTCGGCACGTTCCTCGGCGGCGTGCTCGCGAGCGAGATCGGCGTGCAGGAGACGCTGATCGTCAGCGGCGTCGCGTCGTGTCTGCCGTTCCTGCCCGTCCTCTTCTCACCGGTGCGCGAGCTCAAGGAGATGCCGGAGCCCGTCGTCGACGAAGCGGCCGCAGTCCTCGGCCCGCTCGCCGCCGACGTGGAAGCGGTTCTCCCGACGCAGCACCAGGGCGTCTGATGCGCGCGCTCCTGCGGATCCGCGACGCGCGCATCTTCCTCTTCGGCTGGACGCTCTCGCAGTTCGGCGACTGGGCGATGATCATCGTGCTCGCCGTCTGGGCGAAGGACCTCACGAGCAGCAACGCCGCTGCCGGCCTGACGTTTTTCGCGCTCGCCGCGCCGTCGATCTTCGCGCCCCTCGCCGGCCTCCTCGTCGACCGCGTGCGGCGGCGACCGCTGCTGATCACCGTCTATTCGATCGAGGCGGTGGTCGTGCTCGCCCTCCTGCTCGTCGACGACCGCAGCGACATCTGGCTGATCTACGGAATGGCTGTCTTCACCGGCGTCGCCGGAACGCTCGCGGCGTCCGCACGTTCGGCGCTGATGACGACGACGATTCCGCGCGAGCTGCTCGGCGAAGGGAACGCGATCTTCCAGTCGGTGCGCGAGGGGCTGCGTCTGATCGCGCCTCTGATCGGCGCCGGGATCTATGCGGCCGCAGGCGGCGGTGTCGTCGCGATCATCGACTCGGTCAGCTTCGTGTTCGTGGTCGGCGCGTTGCTGATGATGCGCACGCCGGAGCCGCGCTTCGACCGCGTCGAGCACAACTTCATGTCGGAGGCGCTCGCCGGTGCGGTCCACATCGTCCACACGATCCCGTTGCGCCAGATCATCTTCTCGACCGGAGCTGCGCTTTTCGTCGTCGGCTTCTCCGAGACCATCATCTTCGCGGTCATCGACCAGGGGCTGCACCGGCCGCCGTCGTTCCTCGGCGTGCTCAGCACGCTGCAGGGGGCCGGGGCGATTGTGGGCGGGCTGACGGCTGTGTACGGGTTGCGCAGGCTCGGTGACGTGCGCCTCGCCGGGCTCGGCATGGCGGGCTTCGCGGTCGGGGACCTGAGCTTCATCTCGTCGAGCCTGCCGCTGATCGCGGCGGGGATCATCGTCGCCGGCTTCGGCGTCTCGTGGCTGATCGTCGGCCTGATGACCGCCATCCAGGTCCGGACGCCGCTCCGCTTGCAGGGGCGTGTCTCATCGGCCGCCGACGTCCTGATCAGCACGCCGCAGACGATCTCGATCGCCGTCGGCGCGGCGCTGATCGCGGTCGTCGACTACCGCGTGCTCGTCGTGGTCGAAGCGCTGGCTGTCGCGCTCGCCGGCGTCTACCTGCTCACGCGCCCGGCGATTGTTCCGACTGAGAGCCCTCCAACTCCTTCTGCGGAGCTCCTGAGCCAACCTCAGCCTTGAGCTGCTCCAGCTCGCTCTCGACCTGCTGCTGCGAAGCCATCTTTTGCAGCTCGCGGTCGAGCTGCGTCTTGTCCGAGCCGAGCTCCTCCAGGTCGCCTGACTCGGTGAGCTCGTCGAGCGCCTGAGCCCGAGCCTGCATCTCCTCGGTCCGGTCCTTGGCGCGCTGGATCGCGAGCCCCGTGTTCTCGACCTCGCGCCCGATGCCCGTCGCGGCCTCGTTGATGCGCACCTGCGCCTCGGCCGCTGAGTACTGCGCCTTGATGACTTCCTTCTGCGAGCGGAACTGCTCGATGCGCGCCTGCAGCTGCTTCTCGTTGGCGACGAGCTTCTCCTGCTGGTCCTCGAGCTGCTTCACCTGCGCATCCAGATCCTGAAGCTGCTGCTGGATGCCGGACTTGCGCTCCAGCGCCGCGCGGGCGAGGTCCTCGCGACCCCCGGCAAGCGCCTGACGCGCCTGCGTGTCGAGCCTGACGACGTTCTGCTCGAGCTGCTGCGTCTGGATCTGCAGCCGCTTCTTCGCCGTGACCACGTCGGCGACCCCGCGCTTGACGTTCTGCAACGACTCCAGCTGGCGCTCGTACGAGTAGTCGAGCGTCTCCTGCGGGTTTTCCGCTCGGTTCAGCAGCGCATTGAACTTCGCTTTGATGACTTCGGCGGCTCGTGACAGCAGGCCCATCTCAAGTTCCTCCCTCGTCTCAGGTGTCCGGGTAGCGTACCCCCGTGCTCGTCGAGAGAAGCATGCACCCCGACTGGCTTTCGAACGCGTATCTCGTCGCGGACGATGAGGGCGGCGCGGCCGTGTTCGTCGACTCAGGCGCCGACGTGGCGCCGCTGCTGGCCGCCGCCGAGCGCTGGGGCGTCGAGCCGAGTTACGTCCTGCGCACGCATTCGCACCATGACCATGTCGTCCACGAGGGCGAGCTTGGCCTGCCGGTGCGCACCGAGGCGGTCGAGGTTGGCCGCCTGCGGATCGAGGCGCTGCCGACGCCCGGCCATTCCGACGACATGGTGGCTTTCGTCGTCAACGGCGAGGCGGTGTTCACCGGGGACACGCTGTTCAAGGACTCCGTCGGCGGCGGCGACGTCGAGCAGGTGCGCCGATCGGTGATGGACGTGCTGATGAAGCTCCCGCACGAGACGCGCGTCCTCCCCGGCCACACGGACGAGACGACGATCGGCCGCGAATGGGAGCAGAACCCGTTCGTGCGCGTCTGGCGCGGCGCGGAGCCTGAGGGGACGGAACGGATCCGCGTCGGCGGCGAGGACGCGACGCTGATCGTGTGGTCGCCTGACTACGACGGCGGCGGCAAGGCGTGGGTGCGCTTCGACGACGGCCGCGACGCGATCGTCGGCGGGTCGCGCATCGAGCGCCGTTAGCTATTCGGGGCCGTGCTCGACGAGACCCTGCTCGAACGCATAGCGGGCGGCTTCCGTGCGATTGGCAACCCCGAGCTTCCGATAGATATTCGTGAGGTGGAACTTCACCGTTTGTTCGGCGACCCACTGCTCCTTGGCGATCGCCTCGTTCGAGAGGCCACGCGCGACGGCGCGCACGATCACCAGCTCTCTTTCGGTGAGCCCCGCATCGCGGGCGGCCCGAGTGCCTGCGTCCTCGGTGACGCCGGCTGTCGTGAAGACGTTCCCGTCGATCGCCTGACGCAGCGCCGCCGCTAGGTCGGCGGGATCGATCGTCTTGACGATGTAGGCGTTCGCGCCGCGTTTCAGCGCGGTCTGGATCACGTCGGGATCCTGCGACACGGACAGGATCGCGACCTTGATGTCGGGGTGCTCCTTCCGGATCTTTGCGAGGCACGTCAGTCCGTCCATCTGCGGCATTCGCAGGTCGAGCAGGACGAGCTCCGGCTTCAGGCGGCGGATCAACGGCAGCACTTGAACGCCGTTCACGGCTTCGCCGACGACGTCGAAACCACCGGCTCGTTCCAGAGCCTGCCTGGTTCCTTCGACCATCAGCCGATGGTCGTCCGCAATGAGTACACGCACCGCCATGAGTTACCCGACGAACGCTACAGCGCGGGCAGCTTCTCTCCTTCGCTCTAAAGGGTGATGACGAGCGGAAGTTCATTCCCAAAATGAGGTCCGCTCGATTGGAAGGTCCTGCGGCGAAAGGCTTCGACTCGATGATGTCGGCAAACGTTGTCGTTGGCGTGAACGACGACGCCACGCGTGCTGGGATTCGCCTCGCGCTCGAGTTCGAGGGCATGAATCTGTGCGCGGAAGCGCTCTCGGTCAAGGAGCTCGTCGACGCGGCCGACCGTTGCCGGCCCGACGTCTGTCTCGTCGACGTCGAGCTCCGCGGCGGAGGCCTTTACGGAGCAGCCGAGGTGATCGAGCGCATCCCGGGTACGGCCGTCGTCATGCTCGTGCCCGAGATCCGGGAGGCGGAATTCCTCGAGGCGATGCGCATCGGCGCCGCCGGTTATCTCCCCAAGAGCATCCCGTCGAGGCGACTTCCGGATGTCGTACGCGCCGTCATGAAAGGGCAGCCCGCGGTCCCGCGCTCACTCGTGATCACATTGATCAACCAGTACCGCGAACGGCCGAGTCACCGCTACCTCGCAGTCGCGAACGGAGGCGCGGTCGACCTCACGAGCCGGGAGTGGGAGGTCCTCGACCTCATGCGCGAGGGGCTCTCGACGCGGAAGATCGCGGCGCGGCTACTGATCTCCGAGGTCACCGTCCGCCGGCACATCGGCTCCGCGCTCAAGAAGCTCCACGTCGAGACTCGCGCGGACGCCTTGACGTTGCTGCAGAGCGCCTGACCGCTCCGGCGGGCGGGGCGCGACTGCGTTCACGCGCCTGAACGATAGATGGGCCTTACGGCCCATTGCGACCACGGCCCAAAGCGACAAAAACTGAGACAGCCGAGCGGTGCGGCTGCTCGGTCAACTGCGGACTGGAGAGGTGGTCAGGTGATGCGGCGGATTCGGCGCGACAGCAACGGCAAGGGCGGTAAGCGAGCGCGGCGGGCGGCAATTGTCTTCGCGTTCATGGCGCTGTTTGCCGCGGGAGCGGTCGCGTCCGGCGCATTGGGAATGACCTCCGTCGGCGGAGGCCCGACGGACAGCACGTCGACGTCGGCTGAGAGCGCCCCGTCGGACGACGGAAGCCCGACCTCGACGGAAACGACGACAACCGACCCAACGACGACAACCGACGCAACGACTGCATCGACCACAACTGACGCCGCCACGACCGCCGCGGCACCGATCGCGCCCGAGATCTCGAGCGACAAGCCCGACTACAACCCCGGCGCGACCGTGCTGCTGACGAGCCACGGCTGGCACCCCGGCGAGGCGGTTCACGTCAGTGTCAATGACGACGTCGGTCAGACCTGGGCTCACGACGTCGATGTCACGGCCGACGCGGCCGGCGACTTTACCGACCAGTTTTCGCTGCCGGACTGGTTCGTGGCCGACTACAACGTCCGCGCGATCGGCTCGTCTGGAGCCGTTGCCGCGACGACGTTCTCAGATTCAGCGGTCCAGGCCGTGACCGTGGCTGTCAGTCCGACGACGGCTGCGGTGAACGCCGTCTACACGGTCAAGTTCACACCGACGAATTCCGTTCCAGTCGGCGATTTCATCCAGATCGTTTTCCCGTCCGGGACCACACTTCCGGCCACGATCGCCGCCGGCAACATCACCGTCAATGGAACTGCTGCGCCGGCTGCATCCTTCTTGATCAATATCAGCCAGAGGCAACTCCAGTTCGACTCGCCCGTTGCGCTCGCCGCAAATGTCCAGGCGACGGTGGTGATCGGTGCAACGGCGGCGGCCATCGGCAACCCGCCGGCCGCCACCTACACCCTTCAGCTCAAGACGAAGGACGACAACAACCAGGCGGCGTCGGCGCCCTACACGATTGTCGCGACGAAGAGCACGTCGACTGCGCTCACGAGCTCGGCGAACCCGAGCACCTACCCGGCTTTGGTGACGCTGACGGCGACGGTCACGGCGACTCCGACTCCGAACCCGAACGGCGCCGGAACTGTGACGTTCAAAGACGGTGCGGCGACGCTGTGCAATGCCGTGGCGCTGAGCGGTAACACCGCCACGTGCACGCCGTCCCCGGCGCTCGGTGCCGGGGCCCACAGCCTGACGGCCGACTACAGCGGCGCCGCCGGCTTCGCAGCGAGCTCCGGCGCGCTGACGCAGACGGTGAGCAAGGGCAGCCAGACGATCACCGTCACGACGCACGCGCCGGCGAGTGCGGCGTACAACTCGAGCTTCAGCGTCGCGGCATCAGCAAGCTCGGGCCTCGCGGTCTCGTTCAGCAGCGCCGGCGGCTGCACCAATTCCGGCGCCACTTTCACGATGACGAGTGGCGCCACGAGCTGCACGGTCAGGTACGACCAGGCCGGCGATGCGAACTACAACCCGGCGACCCAGGTCAGCGAGAGCGTCAACGCGTCGAAGGCGAACCAGGCGATCACGGTGACGACGCACGCGCCGTCGAGCGCTGCCTTCAACGCCAACTTCACCGTCGCAGCAACAGGCGGCGGCTCCGGAAATCCGGTGACGTTCAGCAGCGCCGGTGGCTGCACCAATTCCGGCGCCGCCTTCACGATGACGAGTGGCGCCACGGCTTGCTCGGTCAAGTACGACCAGGCCGGCGACGCCAACTACAACGCGGCGTCTCAGGTGACCGAGACCGTCAGCGCAACGAAGGCGGGCCAGGCGATCGCGTTCACTTCGACGGCACCGAGCAACGCCGTCTTCGGCGACGTCTACCAGCCGACGGCGACCGGGGGCGCATCGGGGAACCCGGTCATCTTCGGTGCGAGCGGTGCCTGCTCCTACAACGGGGGGACCGGGACGGTCAGCATGATCAGCGCCGGCACGTGCACGGTGACGGCGGATCAGCTGGGCAACGCCAACTACAACGCAGCGCCGCAGGCGTCGCAGGTCTTCAGCGTTGCCAAGGCGAGCCAGACGATCGCGTTCGCGGCGCTCGCGGACAAGACGTTCGGCGACGCCGACTTCACGGTCGCCGCGACGGCGAGCTCGGGTCTCGCGGTGTCGTTCGCCGCGTCGGGAGACTGCTCGCTGAGCGGCTCGAGCGTGCACCTGACGGGCGCCGGCGGCTGCACGATCGTCGCGTCACAGGGAGGCAACTCGAGCTACAGCGCGGCTCCTGACGTCGCGCGGTCGTTCTCGATCGGGAAAGGCACCCAGTCGATCGTGTTCGCACCGCTCGCGGCCAAGACCTTCGGCGACGCCGGCTTCTCGGTCGCCGCGACCGCGAGCTCGGGTCT
>JBJMJL010000093.1:0-6782 GCA_045806365.1 Gaiellaceae bacterium | reverse complement strand
TCCGCGCGCCGCGCCTCCGCGAGCACGGCGCCGACGTCGAGGTGCTGGCCGAGCTGGACGGGGAGCCGGTGCTCCTGCGCCAGGGGCGCTTCCTCGCCGCGTCGTTCCATCCCGAGTTGACGGAAGATACGCGCGTGCACGAACTGTTCCTCGACCAGGTGCGCGAGGCGGCCGAAACACCCGAGCGCAACAGGAGAGCCGATGTCAGGGCCTAGCAAGTGGTCTTCGATCAAGCACAAGAAGGGCGCGGCCGACGCCAAGCGCGGCAAGCTCTTCTCGAAGCTGTCGAGAGCGATCATCGTCGCGGCGAAAGAGGGCGGGCCCGACCCGGCCGGCAATCTCGCGCTCCAGAACGCGATCGAGAAAGCGCGCTCGTACTCCATGCCGAAGGACAACATCGAGCGCGCGATCGCGCGCGGCTCGGGTGGTGACTCGGACGGGCAGTCGTTCGAGACCGTGATCTACGAGGGCTACGGCCCGGGCGGCGTCGCCGTGATCGTCGAAGCGCTTACCGACAACCGCAATCGCACCGCCTCCGACGTGCGCCACGCGTTCGACAAGAACGACGGCAACCTGGGCACGTCGGGCGCAGTCGCGTGGCTTTTCGAGCGGCGCGGCGTCGTCCTCGTGCCCGCGGACGGGTCCGACGAGGACGAGCTCACGCTGGCGGCGGCCGAGGGCGGAGCGGACGACGTCTCACTCGACGGCTCGACGTACGAAGTCGTGGCCGCGCCGGACGCGCTCACCGCGGTGCGCGAAGCGATCGAGGCTGCCGGGTTCACGATCGAGTCGGCCGAGCTGACGATGCGGCCGAAGACGACGGTCCAGGTTGCGGATGAAGCGACGGCAAAGAAGGTCGTGCGGCTGATCGACCAGCTCGAGGAGAACGACGACATCCAGGATGTCTACGCCAACTTCGACATCCCCGAGCAGGTCCTCGAGGCCGTAGCGGTCTAGCCGCCCGGCAGCTCCGACGCCGGCAGCGGGTGCTTCGGCGGCTCGACCGTGACCGCCTCGTTCGGGTGCGCCACTGCGAGCTCGAAGTCGACCTTCGCTCCGACGACCTTGCCGAGCACGCGCTGCAGCGTCGGCGGCACGTCCAGCCCGAGATCGGCGCGCAGCAACAGGCGGCGCAGCAGGTGGTCCTGTTCGCGCGTCCAGACGTCGAAGCTCGACGAGTCGACGGCGTCGCGGAGGCGGTCTGCCTCGTGGCCGTCGATCGTCGGCGCGTCGCTCCCGAGCCCGCGCAGCAGGCCGAGCAGACCGTTGGCCGCGTCGACGACGTCCAGGTCGGCGGAGACGTGCTGCAGCTCGCCTTCGCTGCTGACGCTCGGGTGTTCGACCCAGGAGCCGATGTCGAGGCCGCCGAGGCCGGATCCTCCGCCTGTGGCAGACGCACGCCGGATGCTCTCGGTCGCCGCGGGAGGCAGCTCGTAGACCTTGCCGTTGATCTCGGCATAGGCCTTCGTCCCGGTCGAGATGAAGGTCGCCGTCGACTCGTGCGCGCCGCGGATCTGCGTGTAGGCGACGTGTGCGAGCGGGAGCGCGCCCGGGCGCAGCGCGAATGGGCCGTGGAGCTCGAAGCCGATCCGTCCTTTCGTGCCCTCGCGCGGCGCGACGACGAGGCGGAGCGCCAGATCGCCGCTCTTGATCTTGTTCAGGTTCTGCGCCGTGTCGGCGAGGACGTCGTGTCCGCCGCTCGATCCGCAGCCGGAGGCGAGAGCGGCGAGGACGAGCAGCAACGCCGCGCGCGTCATGGTCCGGTCGTCGTCGTGACCCCTGTCGTTGTCGTCGTCGGTTCGGTTGTCGTCGTCGGCTCGGTTGTCGTTGTCGGCGCGCTCGTCGTCTCCGGAGTTGTCGTTGACGTCGTTGTCGTCAGCGGCTCTTGCTGGCCGGTCTTCTTGCCCGGCACCGGGACGAGGTGGTTGGCGAGTACATCGCCGATCCGCGCGGCGATCGAGTCGAGCACGGCCTGCAGCTGCTCGATCGTCAGATCCTCCTTGCGCAGCGAGTGCAGCTGGCGCCTGATCGCGGACAGCATCCGGTTCCCCTCTGGGTCGAAGTGCACGAGGCCACCGGTGCCGAGGACGAATTGGTACGCCTCGGCGATCGCAACGCACGTGTCGCAATCGACGTTTATCGCGATTGCGACATTCGTGGGAGTGACGGTCGACGGACTGCCCTCGACGAGCACGATCTCGAAGGCGATCGCGACGGCTGCGCAGTCGGTGCAGCTCGCGGCTGCAGCGGCGCCGTTGGCGTCGTCGACGACGTCGCCCATGACGTGCCGAATCGCGAACGCGACCTTGAAGACCGTCGTGCCGTCCTTCGTGTTGACCGCGATTGCCGTGTTGTCGCCGGCGTACGCCGCCGGCGATGCACCGCCGAAGAGCCCAACACCGAGCGCAGCGGCGAGGAGAACTGTCAGAAGTCGTCTTTTCATGGAGTTATCACCGTCTCATTTGTTGTCGATTGCGTCGTGCTCGATTGCGTCGTCGCCTGCGGCGTCGTCGTCTCGGGCGTCGTCGTCTCGGGCGTCGTCGTCACCGGCGGCGTCCGCGGCTGTTGTTGCTGCGGCTGTTGTTGCTGCGGCTGTTCGCTCGGCTGGTCTGCCGGCGGCGCGATGTTCTTCGAGCTCTGCAGCGGTGCGCCGTGGAGTTGGTCGGCGCGCTCACGCGTCAACGCCGGGCGACCGGCCGGAATCCGCCTGTATTGCTGGACCGCCCCCTGGATCGTCCCGCGCTCTCCACGCTGGATCGGGCGATATTCGCCGTTCGGCCACCAGATGTAGCCGAGCAACGCCGCCGCGGCGGCGCTCACCCCGACGAACGCGAAACGAGCGGCAGGCTTGTCTTCCGTCCGCGACCAGACACCGCCGGCGCTGCGTCGGAAGACCATGAGGAACGTCGCGACGATGCCGACGGCCGGCAGGATCAGGACCAGCATCTGGAAGATGCCGATCGCGCCGGTCACCGTGCTGCCGCCGCTGAACGCGTCCTGCACCTTGTGGTACTGCACGAAGAAAGAGTCCCAGGCCGTGCTGATGATCCGCGGCGCGTTGATCAGCATCATCCCGAACATGAACAGGAGCAGCGGGACGACGGTGAACACGTATGCCGTCACAGCGACGCGCACCCAGTTCTTCAGCTCCGTGACCTTGTCGTGCGTCTGCTTCCACGGCACGAAGCTCGCAAGCGTGGGGCGGATGCGCGCGAACATGTCGGGCACGCCGGTCAGGTCGCTGACGATGTAGTAACCGTCGAGTCGGATGAACGGGAGGAACTGGTGCACGATCTCGAGGTGCATGAACGGGATCACGAGCAAGAGCGCCTCGTAACCTGTCGCGAAATACACCGCCGCGGTGACGAGCATGAAGACGACGTTGAAGTACACGCCGCCGAGGTCGGTGCGTAGCCGCCCGGCCTTGCCAAGGCGATACGCGTCCGTCACATCCGTGTAGAACGCGGGCCAGACGATGTAGAGGCCGGCGCCCATCACGCCGGGGCGCGCGCCGCCGTACGCGCACGCCGTCGCGTGCCCGCACTCGTGGAACGCCGCCGAGAGGACGACGAGCCCGAGCATCATCATCAGCAGCACCGGGCTGTAGAGCACCTCGCGCATCGACTGCGCGACGCCGTGGTAGCCGAAGAGCCAGACGTCGAGCGCGACGAGGCCGGCCAGCACGGCGATGACGACGGGCGGGAAGAACAGCGGCTTGAAAACCTTCGTGATCGCATTGACCACGCGTTCGGGCACGAGCGCGGCGCGCAGCTTGAGCGCGAGCATCGGATCGGCCTTCTGCAGCTCGGGCTCGGAACCGTCGGCCGGGGCGATCACGCCGAGCGGCCGGAGGCGCTCGTCGACGAGCTGCCGGACGTTGTCGGCGCTGACACCGCGCTTGATCGCCTCGCTGACGGCGGCGGCAATCTCCTCGTTCGTGCGCTCGCCGTCTGCGAGGTCGGCGATCAGGTAGAGCAAGGGCGCGAGCTGGATCACCTGGCCGTCCGCGCGCCGGGCGATGTACGGAGGCTCCTTGAAACCGGAGTCCTCGTACTTGCCGATCAGCTCGATCCCGCGCGCGAGGTGTGGCTTCTGGGTCGGCGGGCCCTCCGAGACGGGCGCCTGGTCGGCGACCGGGAGAACCTCGGTCTCGGTCTCTTCGGCGACGGTTGTGGTTGTGTCGTCAGTCACGGTCGGTGCCAGTCACAAGACACGTGAGGGGCGGACTCGTCCGCCCCTCACGCCAACCCGTACATCGGAGCTCAGTTGCTCTGGGTGATGTCGACGTTCTGTTCCGCGTTCGCGTACGCGATCGAGTTGTCGCTCGCGACGTTGAGCGCGGCAGCGAGGTTGATCGGTGCGGCCACGTTCGCGTTGATCAGCGACATCGCGGCGCGTTCCGGTAGCTCCTCGCCGGCAAGCGCGTTGAGCTCCTCGCGGCTGAGTGACTTGTACTCCTGCGATTCGCCCATGGCTAGTTGCTCTGCGTGATGTCGCCGGTCTGGACCGCGTTCGCGTACGCGATCGAGTTGTCCGACAGGACGTTGGCGGCGACGGCCGCGTTGATCGGCGCGGCGACGTTCGCATTGATCAGCGACATCGCGGCGCGCTCCGGTAGCTCCTCGCCGGCGAGCGCGTTGAGCTCCTCGTGCGTGAGCTTCCTGTACTCCTGTTCCTTACCCATACGCTCGTGCTCCTTTCGCTAGTTGGACTGGGTGATGTTCGCCGTCTGCTCCGCGTTCGCGATCGCCGCGGAGTTGTCGCTGAGCGCGTTCAGCGCGACGGCCGCGTTGACGGGTGCGGCGACGTTGGCGTTGATCAGCGACATTGCCGCGCGCTCCGGGAGCTCCTCGCCCGCGAGGGCATTGAGCTCTTCGTGCGTGAGCTGTCTGTACTCGGCGTTCTTCTTGCCCATGCCGTCCTCCTTAGTTGCCCTGGTCGATCGGGGTGGTCTGAGCCGCGTCGGCGTACGCGATCGCGCCATCGGACAGCACGTTCGCCGCCACCGCGGCGTTGATCGGAATCGCGAGGTTCGCGTTGATCAGCGACATCGCGGCCCGTTCCGGCAGCTCCTCGCCTGCGAGCTGGTTCAGCTCCTCACGCGACAGCTGCTTGAACTCGGATGACTGCTTGCCCATCTAGGTGCTCCTTTCTTGTGGTCAGACTCCAGGCGGCGGATCGTCGAGCGTGATCGGCTCGTCCGGGATGACGGGGAGGGGAAGCGGCTCCACGCCGTGGAGGACGCTCATGGCCTCGCGGTCGGGAAGGGGCTCCCCGTTAGCCGCCTCGAGCTCCTGCTCGCTGAGTTCCTCAGGCGGTTTCTCGGCCTTCGGTTTGGTCACTCCGTGCCTCCTTGTCGTGCGAGTGCGCCGAGACGGTGCCGCGACTCGTCACGTGAGAGGTGGACGACCGCTCACCGACGTTTGCCGAGATCGCCGCATTGACGTCTCCAACAAAATCAACGCCCTCGCCGCTGCGCCGGATACGGCGCTGTATGACTTTCCGTAGGTGCATACCCTTGTTTGTCGCCGTAAAACGGCAGAGGCAAACCGGGCCGCGACCGAGGTGAGGCACACCGTCAGAGCTTCGGCAAGCGGTTGCTCAGATCCAGCCGCGTTGGCGCGCGACGCGACAGAGGGCCCGCCGCTTGGCGTGCGCCGGCTGGTCGGAGAGGCCGGCTTTCGCGTAGATGCGCCGGAGCGCTGCTTTGATCGTGCCGGTGGCGCCCGGCGTCCCCAGCTGCGTGGCGATCTGCTCGTTCGACGGCAGGCTCTCCAGGCTCGATCCGGCGAGCCACGGCGCGCACAGGCACTGCACGACCTGGCGCTGGAAGGCCGACAGCTGCGCGCCGTTCGAGGCGGCGACCTCCTCGATCGGCTCCGTCGTGTTCGGGTCGCCGACCTGGGCGGGCCAGGAGAAGATGATCGTCTCGGGCCCGATGCTGATCCGGTCGGCATGTCGCAGCGGCAGCGCGGTGCCAGGCACGAGCCGTGTCCCGTTGAGAAAGGTCCCGTTGAAGCTGCCGCGGTCCTCGACGTACCAGCGGCCGTCGCGAAAGCTCACGGAGGCGTGGTCGCGGCTCACGGACGACGACTCGAAGACGAGGTCGTTGCGCGTGTCGCGTCCGAGCGTGACCGAATCCTTCAGCTCGTGCTCGGTCCCGTCCGGGAACGTCAGCCAGATCTCTTCGGGCATTCGCCCGCATTCTCGCCGTCCGGACCGGTGCCTAACCTCTGACCGTGAAGGTCATCGGCATCGACCCAGGGACTGCTTCTTGCGGGTACGGCATCGTCCACGAAAGCGACGGCCGCCTCCGGGCGGTGGACCACGGGTGGTGGCAAACACCGGCGGCGGCGCGCCCCGAGCTGCGGCTGAAGACGATCTTCGACGCCGTCGCGGAGCTCATCGAGGCACACACCCCGGATGCCGTCGCGCTCGAGGAGTCGTTCGTCGGCGCCGACGCCCGCACCGCGCTCTCCGTCGGGCAAGCGCGCGGGGCCGTCATGGTCGCGGCCGCGAACGCCGGCATCGCGTGCGCTGAGTATGCGCCCGCCCGCGTGAAACAGGCGGTGTGCGGTTACGGACGCGCCGAGAAGCAACAGGTGCAGAAGATGGTGAAGGCGATCCTCTCCCTGCCCGCCGCGCCGACGCCGACGCACGCAGCCGACGCGCTCGCCGTCGCGATCTGTCACGCGCTCGCGCCGCCGGTCCTGAGGATCGCCGGGTGATCGCGGGGCTGCGCGGCCGCGCGGTCGCGAACACCCCCGACGGCCTCGTCGTCG
>JBJMJL010000092.1:0-16351 GCA_045806365.1 Gaiellaceae bacterium | reverse complement strand
CATTACCTGGGCGTGCCGTACGTCTGGGGCGGGTCGACGCCGCGCGGGTTCGACTGCTCCGGCTTCGTGATGTACGTCTTCGCGCAGATGGGAATCTCGCTGCCTCACAGCTCGTACGGGATGTACAACATGGGCACGCCGGTTTCGATCAGCCAGCTTCAGCCGGGGGACCTCGTCTTCTTCTCGGGCGCGAGCCACATGGGGATCTACATCGGCGGCGGGCAGTTCATCCACGCACCGCACACCGGTGACGTCGTCAAGATCTCGTCGCTCAGCGGGTACTACTCGTCGGCGTTCGTCGGCGGGCGGCGGATCTAACCGAGACCCACAGCAGCACCGCCACCGCCAGCGGCAACACCCACCACGCGGGAACCGAGGTTGCCTCGAGCAACGCGGTGAACGCGAGCGCGAGCGCGATCCCGGCCGCGACCCGCCAGTCGTCGCCGACGACGAAGCTCCACCAGAAGCGCCCGAAGCGTCTCATGCGAAGGCCAGCCGGCGGCGTCGCAGTGCCGTCACGTAGGTCAGGGCAAGGGCCAGGACGAAGGCCAGGACGACGGGCAGAGCCGCGTCGCCTCCGGGCCAGTCGACGCCTGCACCCTCCGCGCCCCAGAACGTGCCGAACGTCGTGAGCATCACGCCGACCGCGAATGCGAGCGTGTTCTCGGGGACGCGGCTGAGCGGGCCGCGCACGACGACTCCGGCGACAACGACGAGAATGACGGCCGCCGCGGCGCCGGCGACGGCGATCGGGATGCTGCCCTGGGCGCTGCCGAACGTGAGCACGATGAACGCGACCTCGAGGCCCTCGAGCAATACGCCCTTGAAGGAGATCGTGAAGCCGTACCAGTCCATCCCGGCGCGTTCCTCGTGGGCCGCGGACGCGGCAGCGGCGGTCTCGCGCGCGAAGACCTTGTCCTCGTCGCGCAGCGCGCGCCAGCCGCTCGCACGCAGGATCGCCTTCCGCAGCCACTGCAACCCGAACACGAGCAGGAGCGCGCCGACCACGAGGCGCAGCGCTTCGATGGGAATCACCGTCAGCGCCGGGCCGAGCACCGCGACGATCGCGGCGAGGGCGAGCGTCGCGGCAGCCGCGCCGGCCAGCGCGGACCGCCAGCCGCGCGTCACCCCCATCGCGAGGACGATCGTCAGCGCCTCCACCATCTCGACCGCACTCGCGAGGAACGCGGACGCGAAGAGAAAGGCGTCGGTCAGGAGTAGAGCGCCTCGATCTCGGCGGCGAAGTGCTCCTGGCACACGCGCCGCTTCAGCTTGAGCGTCGGCGTCACCTCGTCCTCCTCCGCGCTGAAGTCGCGCGGCAGGACGGTGAAGCGCTTGATCTGCTCGAACCGCGAGAGGTGGCGGTTGACGTCGTCGACGATTGCCTGCACGTCGGCGTCGCCGGCGTTCACGCCTTCGGCGAGCGTGATCAGCGCGGCGACGAACGGCCGCCGGTCGCCGACG
The DNA here is from genome assembly GCA_045806365.1 of Gaiellaceae bacterium. GTDB lineage: Bacteria > Actinomycetota > Thermoleophilia > Gaiellales > Gaiellaceae > 3-1-20CM-4-69-9. Next base: position 14,887 of record JBJMJL010000092.1, on the reverse strand, counting down.
ACGAGGGCCTGGGAGACGAGCGGGTGCGTCTTCAGCGCGTTCTCGAGGTTCTGCGGGGCGACGTTCTTCCCGCCGGCTGTGACGAGGATGTCTTTCTTGCGGTCCGTGATCGTCAGGAACCCGTCCTCGTCGATGTGGCCGAGATCGCCCGAACGCAGCCATCCGTCGCCAGGGAGGACCTCCTGCGTGGCTGCCTCGTCTTTGTAGTACCCGGCGAAATTCGTATCCGTCTTGATCAGCACCTCGCCGTCGTCCGCAAGGCGCAACTCGACGCCGGGGAGTGTCGGGCCGACCGTGCCGAAGCGGAAGCGCCGAGGGCGGTTGACGGTCGCCGCCGTCGTGCACTCCGTCAGGCCGTAGCCCTCGAGGATCAGGACATCGAGTGCGTGGAAGAACTCGATGATCTCCTGCGCGAGCGGCGCGCCGCCCGAGACGCCGATGCGGAGCCGTCCACCCAGCCGGTCCTTCACCTTCGAGTAGACGAGGCGGTCGGCGAGCTTGTGCTGCAACGCGAGGCCGCGCGGGATCGCGCCGTCGGTCTGCCGCAGCTCGCTCACCCGTCGCCCGATGCGGAGCGCCCAGTCGATCAGCCGCCGCTTGACGCCCGTGGCCTCGGCGAACTTGAGCGTGACGGCGCCGTACACCTTCTCGAACACGCGCGGGACGCTGGGGAAGACCGTCGGCCTGACCAGCGGCAATGCGTCGGCGACAGCGTACGGATCGGGGCAGAACGCAATCGTGTACCCGATGTGCGCGCCGAGCAGCGTCATGCACCGGCCGAAGTTGTGCGCGAGCGGCAGGTACAGAAGCATCGTGTCCTCGCCGACGGTGAAGTCCTCGACCTGACGGACCTTGTCCACCATCGCGTAGTAGTTGCGGTGGCGGATCATGCAGGCCTTCGGTGGGCCCGTCGTTCCCGAGGTGTAGATGAACGTGAAGAGGTCGTCGTCGCCGATCTGCGCGACGGCGTCGGCGAGCGCGTGCGGGTTCTCCTGTGCGTGGTCGCGGCCGCGTGCGCGTAGCTCGTCGAGGTCGGTGAACGTGAGGACGTGCTCGAGCGCGAGGCCCTCGACCTTCGCGCGCTGCTCGGGGCCCTCGCACAGGCAGCCGATCGCGTCCGAGTGCTCGAGCACGTACGCCACGTCGCGCGCCGAGCTGTTCATGTAGATCGGCGCCGTCACGCCGCCCACGAGGCTGAGCGCGAAGTCGAAGAGCACCCACTCGATCCGGGTCGACGCGAGGATCCCGAAGGCGTCGCCCTTACGGACCCCGAGGGCGAGCAGCCCCTGCGCCAGCTCCTCGACGGCTCGACCTGCCTCGGCCCAGGAAATCGGACGCCAGCCGCCGTTTTCCTCGACGAGGTACGCCGTCGCGGCCGGCTCGCGCGCGACCGCGGCCTGCCACAGGCGGGCGATCGTGCGCGTCCCCGTCGCGGTCGTGGTCGCCACGGACGAATCGTAGTCAGGTGCGGTTTTCCGAACGCCAAGACACGGGTCTGCCGTCCGCGAAGACGCGGGTTCGCCTCGTTTCCCTGCGCGCGCGCTTCGCGCAGGCTCTGGGCAGTTGATCACCCCCACTGGATCAAGGAGACGACAGCCAATGATTCGCAGCGGTCAGAGCATTGAGAACCCGGTCACCGGCGAGGTGTTGATCTTCCACAAGACCTCGCGTGAGACCGACGGCGAGTACGTGCTCGTCGAGACGATTCTCCGCCCGGGCGCAACCGTTGCCGCGGCGCACTCCCACCCGTACCAGTCCGAGAGCTTCCACGTGCTCGAAGGTCGCGTCGGCATGAAGGTCGGCGGCGAGAAGGTCGAGCTCGGCCCCGGCGAGAGCGTGACGGTGCTGCCGCGGACGGCGCACAAGTTCTGGAACGCAGGCGACGCCGAGACGCGCTTTACCTGCGAGGTGCGGCCCGCCGGTCAGTTCGAGCAGTTGATCGAGACGATGTTCAACCTCGCGGCCGACGGCAAGACGTCGAAGAAAGGGATGCCCAACCCGCTGCGGCTGGCGGTCATCGCGCGGCACCACTTCGACGACGTGAGGCTCCCGATGATTCCGCACGTTCTCCAGCGCCTGGCTCTTGGCATGGGCGCGCCGCTCGGGAAGGCGTTCGGCTACCGCGAGGCCTACGAGGCGGCGTAGAAGGAAACCTCGCGCACAACGGCGAATGGGGCCGGTCCCTCTCTAGAATTGGAAGGGAGCGGCCCCATGCGCACGATCTGGAACGGATCAATCTCTTTCGGCCTGGTCAACATCCCCGTTGGCCTGGCTCTCGCGACGACGCCGAAGGCGAAGCAGTCAGACGTCAGCTTCCGCACGCTCCACCGCGAGTGCAAGACACCCATTCGCCAGAAGCGCTGGTGCCCGACGCACGAGCGTGAGGTGGGGCCGGACGAGATCGTCAAGGGGTGGGAGGTAGCGAAGGGCGAGTTCGTGATCGTCGAGGACGCCGACCTCGAGGCGATCGCACAGCACGACGAGTCGCGCTCGATCGACATCACGCGGTTCGTCGACCTGGAGGAAGTCGATCCCGTCTACCTCGACCGGACGTACTACCTCGCGCCCGCGACGAATCCGGCGCAGCGCCGGCCATACGCGCTGCTGCTGAAGGCGATGAAGGAGGCCGGCATGGGCGGCATCGGCCGCTTCGTCCTCCGGGGCGCCGAGTACTTCTGCCTGATCCGCCCCAAGGGCGACGCGCTCGTCCTCGAGACGCTGTTCCTCGCCGAGGACGTCCGCTCGCAGGCGGAGATCGACGAGGCCGTCTCGGGCACCGAGATCAAGGACGCCGAGCTGAAGCTCGCGCAGCAGGTGATGGAGAGCCTGGTCGCGGAGTTCGACCCGTCCGAGCTCGAGAGCCAGTACCGCAGCGATCTTCGCCAGATGCTCGAGGCGAAGCTCGACGGGCAGGAGATCGCCAAGCCGGAGCCCGCGCCCGAGACGCCGGTCGTCGACCTGATGGAAGCGTTGAAGCGGAGCGTCGAGGAGGCCAAGGGCCGCAAGGCGACGAAGGCGGCCTCGACAAAGAAGAAAGCCGCTGCGAAGAGCGGCTCTCCCTCGAGCCGGCGTCAGCCGGCGCGCAAATCTGCGTAGACCGCTGTCAGTGCTTCTGAAGCACCCCTAGCGCCTGGAGCTGGGCCTGGAACAGCGTCTTGTCGATCTTGCCTTGGTAGATCGGCACGCCCTCTTCGAGGCAGACGCGGATGACCTCTTGGCGGTCGATGCCAAGCTCCTTCGACAGCTCCTCGGGCGTGAGGTGGTTCGCCATTGACGCTCCTCTCCGTGTACGAAAAAGCCCGCCAGCGCGGTGGCGCTCAGCGGGCTACGTCGAACCTCCAGATGTCGGTGCCGGATTCAACGGGCCGGCCCTCCGAGATCATTCATCGCCTCACAGGATAATCGGCCTTCGTGACGGACGCAAAGCTGCCGCGTTTGGAGGAGCGTTTTGCGGACGTCAAGGGCGTGCGGCTCCGCTATTTCGTCGGCGGGGAGGGCCCGCCGCTGGTGCTCGTCCACGGCCTCGGCGGCGCCGCCTCGAACTGGACGGAGCTGGCGCCGCTGCTCGCGAGACGCCATCGGCTGCTGGTCCCGGATCTCCCGGGCCACGGCGGGTCGACCGCGCTGCCGGCAGTGTCGGGCCTCGAGCCCTTCGCGGACCGGGTCGCTCTTGTCGCCGAGCGCGAGGGGATGCTGCCGGCGCCGGTCGTGGGGCACTCGCTGGGCGGCATGGTGGTGCTGCGGCTGGCGCTGCGTCGGCCGGACGCCGTGGAGGCGCTCGTGCTCGCGGGAGCGGCCGGTCTCAGCATCGGCAACGTCTGGGGCCGGCAGCTGCTCTCGATCTTCACGTCGGTGCGGCCGGGCCGGTTGGCTGCGCGCTATCGCAGCTGGGTCGTGCGCTCGCCGCTGCTCCGCCGCCTCGTCTTCGGCTTTGTGTCCGTCGCTGATCCGATCGGCCTGACCGACGAAGCGGTGGAGGGGTTCCTGGCTGCGCAGCTCTTGCACACGGACGTCGACAGCGCCTGGCAAGCGCTGCGCCGCGACGACCCACGGCAGGAGCTCGAAGCCGTTCAGTGTCCCGTGCTCGTCCTCTGGGGCGCGGAGGACGTGCAGCTGCCGCTGGACGACGCGTTCGAGTACACGCGGCGGCTGCACGCGCGGCTACGCGTGGTTCCCGGCTGCGGCCACCTGCTGATCGGGGAACGGCCCGACGTCTGTGACCATGCAATCGAGAGTTTTCTACGCGACGGCGGCCTCGAAGGGCACCACCTCTCCGTCTGACGATTCGGCGCGCGGCCCACCGAGGAAATCGACCTTGCGCGCGACGATCTCGACGTCGCGGCGCCGCTTGCCCTCGTCGTCTTCCCAGGAATGGCTGCGCAGGTAGCCCTCGATGCCGACGCGGCGGCCTTTCGAGAGGTACTGCGCGCAGAGCTCGCCTTGACGGTCCCAGGCGGCGACGCCGATGAAGTCGGCCCCGCCGTCTTTCGCATAGCGGTCGACCGCGAGCAGGAACTTCGACACCTGTTTCTCGCCCGCGCCGCGCACCTCTACGTCGGTCGCGAGGTTCCCAATCACGCTCACGTTGTTCACATCGCCTCCTCGTTGTCGGTGAAGGCAACGTACCCGGCGAGACGTCACGTGTTTGTGTCGAGAGCGGCTACCCTGTGTGCCGCCTCGGGGTGTGGCGCAGCCTGGTAGCGCGCTCCGTTCGGGTCGGAGAGGTCCCCAGTTCAAATCTGGGCACCCCGATAGAAGGGCCTCGCTCGCGAGGCCCTCTTTCTGTGTTCGAGCCGCGAGGTGGTCATCTCGGACGGGCGTACGAGCAGAGCTCGTGCGCCCTGAATGTCGGCGCCGCTGACCCGGAGGGGTCTGACCCCAGCCCTTCGGGTTACCGGTGGCTCCGGCCTTAGGGGTCTGACCCGGGAGGGGTCTGACCCCAGCCTTTCGGGTACCGGTGGGTCCGGCCCTTATGGGGTCTGACGCCCCGGAGGGGTCTGACCCCAGCCTTTCGGGTTACCGGTGGCTCCGGCCCTTAGGGGTCTGACCCCGATAGAAGGGGCCTCGTTCGCGAGGCCTCTTCGTGAGGCGGGGGAACCGGGCGGTTCCCCCGCGCAGTTCCTAGGCCGCGTGCGCGGCGGCGAGGCGCTCGCGCTTGCGGAACACGTTCACCGTCAAGAGCGAGACCGCGGCGGCCGCGACGGCGACACCGAGTGCCCACCACGCACCGCTGATGCTGTCGTCCCAGCCGATCGCGCGATCGATCGAGAAGCGGCCCGGCCCGGTCGCCGACACGGCGACCGCGACAGTCAGGATCAGCAGGTTGAACTCGTAGCCGCCGGCCGTGTTCCAGAAGCCTTTGCTCCAGTGGACGACGGCGATCGCGGTCAGCATGACCACTGCCATGCCGAGCGCGGCGAGCGGCGTCAGGAAGCCCGCTGCGAACGCCAGTCCGCCGATCTCGCCAAGCCCGGCGAACAGCGCCATCAGCAACGGCGCGCGGAAGCCGATGCTGCCGAAGAAGCCGCCCGTGCCGCGGAGCCCATGTCCGCCGAACCAGCCGAACAGCTTCTGCGCTCCGTGAGCGAAGAGAGTCCCACCGGCCACGAGGCGCAAGAGCAGAAGCCCGTAAGCCATCCGTTCCTCCTTACTTTTGCTTTTGAAGCTTTACGCAGTGTTGCTACCCGCATCTGCCCTACGCAAACGGCGTCTACTCCACCTCGCGGATGCGGCGGTCGCTGAGGCCGACGAGGAAGAGGCACGCACAGAGGCTCGAGCTCACGGCGATGAGCGTGCCGGGAGGCGCGAGCCCGGAAAGTGCCGCCCAGAGGCCGAGGCCGGCGGGCAGCAGCCCGAGCGAACCGAACCAGTCCATGCTGATGACGCGCGAGAGCATCTCCTGCGGCACGCGCTGCATCAGCATCGTGTCCCACAGCGTGATCGCGAAGCCGATGCAGAAGCCCCGTCCGATCTGAAGCACGCCGGCCGCCCCGTACCACGGTGACAACCCGATCAGCGCCGCAAACGTGCTGGTGAGGAAGAAGAGCGAATAGATCAGCGCCCCGCGCCGCCGTGTCGGCGATGTCTGCCCCAGCACGACGCCGCCCAACAGCATGCCGGCGCCCTGCAGTGCGAAGAGCAGCCCGTACGCGCCGACGCCGCCGTGCCACTCCTGCTGGACGAGCTTCGGCAACAGCACCTGGAACGATGCGTACCCGAGCATGAGGACGATCGAGAAGGTGCTGATCGTGATCCAGAGCCACGGGACCTCGACGACGTAGCGGAAGCCCGTCGTCAGCTCGCGCCGTAAGCCCTCGGCCGGCGGACGTCGGTACACGCGCGGGCGCGCGAAGAGCAGGAAGGCCGCGGACACGACGAAGGATGCAGCGTCGGCGGCGAAGATCGCGGCCGAGCCCGCAAGCCCGTAGACCGCGCCGGCCAGCGCCGGCCCGACGATGAACGCCGCCTGGCGCGACACGCCGACGAGCGCGTTCGCGGAGCCGAGGCTCGGATCGTCCACGAGCAGCGGGACGATCCCGCCGAACGCGGGCTGGAAGAGGCCGCTGGCGAGGCCGTGGAGCGCGACGAACACGATCAGCGCGCCGAAGGTGAGATGACCGCTCGCGTCGACGGCGGCGAGCGCCGCGATCACTACGGCACGCGCAAGGTCGGAACCGACGAGCAGCAGCTTGCGCGAGTAGCGGTCGGCGAGGACGCCGCCGACGAGCAGTGTCGCAACGAGGCCGAGCGCCTCGACCATCAGCACGATCCCGAGCGAGCTCGTCTGGTGCGTGAGGGTGAAGGCGCGCCAGCCGAGCGCGACAATGAAGGCCGCGTCGCCGATCTGAGACACCGTCTGTCCGGACCAGAGCAGGCGGAAGTCACGGTGACGGAGCGCCTCGAGGACGCGCAGGCGCGGCGGGGCGCTCACCGGCCCGAGGCTATCCTCACGGCATGCCGGATCGGATTCGGGTGGCCTGCGTGCAGATGACGAGTCGTGCCGACAAGGCTGCGAACCTCGAAACGGCCGAGCGGCTCGTCGCGCAAGCGGCTGCGACGGGCGCCGACGTCGTCGTCCTACCGGAGAAGTGGAACGGGATCGGCGACGCGGCGTTCTACCACTCGTCCGCGGAGCCGCTGGAAGGCGGCGAGTCCGTCGCCGCGATGTCGCGCTGGGCGCGCACGCACGGCGTCACGCTCGTCGGCGGCTCGATCGTCGAGCTCCGCGACGGACGGGACAAGCGCTCGAACACGAGCCTCCTGTTCGATCCCGAGGGCGAGATCGTCGCGACCTATCGCAAGATCCACCTCTTCGACGTCGAGGTCGGCGGCGTCGTCTACCGCGAGTCGGAGTCGGAAGAGCCGGGTGGCGAAGCGGTGGTCGCCGACGCGGAGGACTGGAGCCTTGGGCTGACAGTCTGCTACGACGTCCGCTTCCCGGAGCTGTACCGCATCCTCGCGCTCGAAGGCGCGCAACTCGTCACGGTTCCGGCGCACTTCACGACGCCGACGGGTAAGGACCACTGGCATGTTCTCTTGCGCGCGCGCGCGATCGAGAACACGTTCTACGTCGCGGCCGCGGCGCAGATCGGCGAGACACTGCCGGGCAAGCCGGCGTACGGACGCTCGCTCATCGTCGATCCGTGGGGGCTCGTCGTCGCGCAGGCGGCCGATGAGGAGACGGTCATCTCGGCCGAGCTCGACCGCGCGCACCTCGAAGACATCCGCGCGAAGCTGCCGTCGCTGGCGAACCGGCAGGCGAACGCGTACCGGTGGCCGGCGCCGGTCTCACCGGGTTGACGCACGTCCGCGCGGTCCTCTTCGACGTCGACTTCACGCTCTGCCGCCCGGGGCCGGAGCTGTCGTCCGAGCGCTACGCACGCATCGCCGCGCGGCACGGTGTCCCGCTCGAGACTGCCCGGTACGACGACGCGCGCGAAGCCGCTGCGCTCAATCTGAAGCGGCATCCCGAGCTATTGCACGACGACACGATCTGGCACCGCTTCACGGCGGAGATCTTCGTCCGGATGGGCGGTCCGGAGGCGATCGCGTCCGAATGCGCCACCGAGATCGAGCAGGGCTGGGAGCTCTCCGAGAACTTCGAGCTGTTCGAGGACGCACTGCCGGTGCTCGAAGAGCTCCGTGCAGCCGCGCTGAAGATCGGCCTGGTCTCGAACGGCATCCGCGACCTGTCCGAGTTCGTCGTGCATCACCGGCTCGACGTCGACGTCGCAGTCGGCTCGCGTGCGCACGGCCGCGTCAAGCCACACCCGTCCATCTTCCAGTCCGCGCTCGAACAGCTCGGCGCCACCGCTGCGGAGACCGTGATGGTCGGCGACTCGCTCGAGGAAGATGTCGAGGGCGCCCGCGCGCTCGGCATGCGCGCGATCCTCATCGACCGTGATGACCGTCACCCCGCGGTCGAGGAGCGCCTGACGGATCTGTACGGCCTTCCGGCCGCTCTTGGAGTCACGCGTCCGCGCTGAGCGACGCCTAAGCGCCTGCGCCGAGCACGGAGGACGCGTCCACGACCTGGTTCGCGACGGGGGGCCGTACGTTGACCTTGATGCCGAATGCGTACAGCTCCTCGGTCATCGACATCGTGAACGAGCCGCCCGTCGGCGCGTTGAACGTCATGTCCAGCTTCATGCGCCGGATCCGCCCCTGGTCGTCGATCCATGCCTCGGCCGGGAACGTCGTCGTACCGCTCAGCTTGCGGACGGCGTCGAACGTCTTGCCCAGACCCTCATACGTCTTCGCCAGACGCTTCAGGTCGATCTTCAGCGTGTAGTGCGTCGTGAAGACGCCGCGGACACGGTCGTAGCCGATCGGATGCGCGTCCGTTGACGCCTTGAGCATCTGCAGGCTCTCGGACGGGTCCGCCTGATTCGCGTTCATCAGTGCGCTCAGGTCGACACCCTCCTTCTTCGCGAGCGCCTCCATGTCGAGCTTCAGCCACTTGTCGCCTGCGATCGTGCGGAAGAGCGGCGAGCGCATGTACATGACCAGGCCGTTGCGGCCGTCCATGATCATTTCCATCGTCGGGCTGGTCGTGCCGAGCTGCCCCTGCGCTGCGGCGGGCAGGTTGAAACGCATGTTCATCGCGCCGGAGCGACCTCTGCCGTCGAAGACGCCGTTGCCGCTGAAAGACATCCCACCGACGCCCTCCACGTTCATCGTCGCCGTGAACTCGACGCGCGCGGACTCGTGCGCGACGGTGTTGCTCGCGGCGTTCGCGACCGGATCGAACGACAGCGCGTCGCCGCCGCACCCTACGAGCGGGACCGCGCAGACCGCGACGCCCAGGAGCAGGAGGAGACGACGCGTGTTCACGTTTTGCGAATCGTCGTGCCGGACGCGGCCGCCTATCCCTCGAACGAGGAACGCCATTGGTCGGTGTGCTCTCCGAGCGTCGGCGCCGGCGCTCCGAGCGTGGGGACGCCCCCGAGCCATTCGGCGCCCTCAGCGAGCGTGGCGACGGGGCCGGCCATCACGTCCTCGCCGTCGAACGCGTCGAGCCAGTCGCCGAGGGTGCGCGTTCGGAAGACGTCCTCGAGTTCCCGGCGCAGCGCGGCTTGGTCGGCGGCGTAGTGTCGTTCGATCAGGTCGTCGCGGCCGATCACCTCGCACAGCCGGCGCCAGAACCTCGGCTCGACGGGCGTGATCGTGAGGTGCCGCCCGTCGGCCGTCGCGTAGACGCCGTAGCAGGCGAGCCCGCCGGTGAGCGTCCGCTCCCGTTCGCCGTACAGTCGGTGTGATGCGAGCCTGTGTGCGTTGTGCGTCATCGACACGGTGATCCGCTTCCCGCGCCCCGTGTGCGCGCGCTCGAGCAGCGCCGCAAGGATCTCGACCACCGCGTACAGCGATCCGCCGGCAAGGTCGGCGACGGGAACGGGCGGCAGCGCGGGCGTCGTGTCGGCGAGCAGACCGGCCCAGCCGAGGTAGTTGAGATCGTGCCCGGCGCGCAGGTCGTCGTCACCAAAGCCGGTGATCGAGCAGTACACGACCGTGTCCGGGACGTCGGTCGGGCCGACGCCGAGCCGGTGGGCGACGCCGGGCCGGAATCCCTCGAGGACGACGTCCGCCTGCGCACACACCTTCGGGCCGAGGTCGGGATCGCGCTCGCGGTCCCAGACGACCGACTCCTTGCCGGCATTCAGCGCGGCGTCCCACCCGGGCGCGACGCTGCGCAGGGGGTCGCCTGCGGGCGTCTCCACGCGCACGACGCGCGCGCCGCGCTCCAACAGCTCACGGCTTGCGAACGGGCCGGGGAGATACCGCGTGAAATCCGCGACGAGAATCCCCGCAAGTGCCTCCACTATGCTGCGTACATTGACTGACCGTTCAACAGGTCAGGAGGACAAGCGGCGCCTCATCCTCGACGCAGCCGTGCGCGTGTTTGCGCGGAAGGGCTACCACACGTCGCGAGTGGGCGACATCGCGGAGGAGGCGGGCGTCGCACACGGGCTCCTCTATCACTACTTCCGCTCGAAGGAAGAGCTCCTCGAGACCATCTTCCGCGAGACCTGGCGCGACGTCCTGGACGCGGTGCGTTCGGTCCAGGAGACGGACGAGACCGCGCGCGAGCGTCTCGCGGGCATCGCGAAGATCCTCCTACGCGCGTGGCGGCGCGACCCGGATCTCGTGCGCGTGCTCGTACGGGAAGTCACGCGCGGCTCGCACCTGCAGGCCCGCATCAACGAGATCGACGAGGCGTTCGCAGGCCTGGAACGGATCATCGCGCGTGGACAGGCCGAGGGCGAGTTCCGCAGCGATGTCGACCCGCGCATGGCGAGCTACGTCTTCTACGGCGCGGTCGAGGAGATCCTGACGGGCTGGGTGCTCGGCCAGCTCGACGACGGCGACGAGCAGATCGTCGCTGCGGAGCAGACGGTCATCGAGGTCGTCTGCGGCGGGCTGACCCCTGATCGCGAGGCCGCTCCGCTCTAGCTCGTGGCGCAACTGACGGCCCAACCAGTGGCGCGGCAGCCGCCCGTCCGCCGCCGCCTTTTCTGGACGCTCGGCCTCGGCGCGTTCGGTCTCGCCTTCTCGATCACGACGACGGCCGCCTACCTGCCGCCGCTGCTCGACCGCTTCACCGACTCCGGCACGCTGATCGGGCTCGTGCTCGGCGCCGAGGGGGTATTCGCGATCGCGCTCTCCCCGGTGATCGGACCGTGGAGCGACACGTTCCATACGCCGCTCGGCCGCCGCCGCCCCTTCATGCTCGCCGCGCTCGGCCCGATGGCCTTCTGTCTGCTGCTGATGCCGTTCATGCCGACCCTGTGGACGACGACGCTGATCGTGCTCGCGTTCTTCTTCGCGTACTACGTCTACGAGCCCCCGTACCGCGGTCTGTACCCCGACCTGCTCCCGCCGTCGACATACGGACGCGCGCAGGGCATCCAGCACGTGCTGCGCGGGATCGCGCTCGGCGCCGCGCTCGTCGGCGGCGGCTTCCTGCTCAAGGCCTGGCACGCGGCGCCGTTCGTCCTCGCGGCGTTCGTGACGACGGCGGCGTGCGGCGCGGCGATCCTGTGGGTGTCGGAGGACGGCGGCCACGGCCGCGTGTTCGAAGGCGTCGGCGCCTACTTCAAGCGCAGCTGGAACATCCTGGTCGAGGAGACGGAAGTGCGGCGCTTCCTGATTGCCAACGCGTTGTGGGAGGGCGCGTTCGCCGCAGCGCGGACGTTCGTCGTCCTCTACATCATCGAGGGGCTGCACGAGTCGAAGGCGATCTCGTCGGCGGTGCTGGGCGCCGTCGCGACGGGCTATGTGATCGCGGCCGTGTTCTCAGGACGTCTGGGCGACCGCTTCGGGCTTGCGCGCGTCGTCTTCTTCGCGTCCTTCGTCTACGGCGGTGGTTTTATCGTTGCCGGCTTGGCGACGACGTGGCACAACTGGTACTTCGCGTTGATCGTCCCGGTCTCCATCGCCGGGGGCACGGTCATGACGCTCGCATGGGGATTGCTGTTCAAGCTGATGCCCCAGGAGCACCGCGGTGCGATCTCGGGCCTGGCGACCACGACCAAAGGATTCGGCCTGCTGCTGGGCGCGCCGCTCGCCGGCGCCGCGATCGACCTCGCGCGGCCGTTCACGGAGTCGACGCAGGGCTACCAGATCCTCTGGCCCGTCTGCGGCATCCTCGTCCTCGCGGCGATCCCGCTCGTTGCGCACATGATGCGAATCGAGCCGAGCGGCAAGGTCGAGCCCACGGTCGGCTGATGTCCGAGTGGGAGCGTCTGCGCGGGCTCGAGCTCGCCGTCGAGGGTTTTCGCACGGAGCGTCGGTCGCTCGACGTCTCGTCGGAGTTCACGCGCGTGACGACCACCGTGATCCTCTCGGGCGGCGGTCACGAAGGGCGCGGGGAGGACGTCATCTACACGGCCGAGGATCACGACCGGTACCCGTCGTTCGACGTGCGCGGCCGGATGACCCTCGACGAGCTCTCTGCGTCTCTCGCCGACGTCGATCTTTTCCCAGCGAAGCCGCAGATGGCGGCGGCGACGGACTACCGCCGCTGGGCGTTCGAGAGCGCTGCGCTCGATCTCGCCTTGCGCCAGAACGGTTTGTCGCTCGGCGAGGCGCTCGAGCGCGAATACCGGCCGGTGCGCTTCGTCGTGTCGACGCGTGGCGACGCGTTCGCGTGGCTGGCGGCCGCGCCCGAGCTCGAGCTCAAGCTCGATCCCGACAACGACTGGAAGCGCGAGCGGATGGAACGCCTCGCCGCAACGGGACGTGTCCGCGTCCTCGACCTGAAGGCGTACTACACCGGGACGGCCGTCGACGTCGTCCCCGACCCGGAGCTCTACCGCAACGTCGTGGAGCTGTTCCCGGACGTCGTGCTCGAGGACGCGTCACTGGAGGGCGGCTGCGGCGACGCGTTGCGCGGGCAGGAGAAGCGGCTGAGCTTCGACGCGCCGATTCATTCCGCCGACGACGTGCGTGCTCTGGCGGTGGAGCCCGGCTGGCTGAACATCAAGCCGTCGCGGTTCGGAACGGTGGCACGCCTGCTGGAGTGCATCGAGCACTGCGACGGGAATGGAATTCGCATGTACGGCGGCGGCCAGTTCGAGCTCGGCATCGGGCGTAGCCAGATCCAGGCGCTCGCGTCACTCTTCTATCCGGACGGGCCGAACGACGTTGCGCCGAGCGAGTACAACGCCGGCGCTCCGCGCGCCGGCTTGCCGCAGAGCCCGCTGCCCGCGCCCTCCGGCCTCGGCTTCTGACGTGAGCCGGAAGTGGATCGCGATCTGCGCGATCTACGGCGTGCTGCTGGTGCTCGGAGCCATCCTCATCGCGTTCGAGGACGACGCGAGCGCCGGGACGAAGCTGATCGAGCTCGGCGTGTTCGTCGGCGGGCCGGCGATCGTGTTCGCAGCGAGTGCAGCGCCACTCTGGCGCGAATCGCGAAGCCGGCCGGCGCTGCTCGCCGCCGGCATCCTCGCAGTCGCCGCCGCTTTGGTGCTCGTGGTCATCACCTGGGGTGTCGCCCTACCGCTGAGTGCATGTCTCGTCGCGCTGGCGATCGCAGACTTCGACCGCGCTGCGGTGCTGAGCGGCTTGCAACCGCACCGACGCGTGCTCGGCTTCGCGACCGCTTTCGTCGTGTCGGGTTTTGCGCTCGGCCTGGCGATGCCGGTCGCGGCGGTCCTCGCAGTCGCCGGTCTTGCCGTCATCGTCTGGCGACTCGCGTCTCGGCGGGCGATACTGCCGCCAGCGCACGACTCCGGTCCGTTCGACCGCTCCGGGCCCTAGGCGTGCACTTGCTGCGCTGCCCGCTCTGCCTCGGCGAGCTGGAGGACGATGCGGGCAGCCTCCGCTGCGTGCAGTGCCGTGAGTCGTATCCCGTCGAAGACGGCATCCCACGACTCGTCCACGACTCCGTGCCCGGTTCGCGCGACAAGCGGCGTGAGTGCGCAGGCTGGGTTGCGCTGGCGAAGGAGCAGAGCTGGTATGAGCCGGACGACGACGTCGACGCGCACCTGCCCTTCCTCCGCGAGCTCGGCTGGGACAGTCCCGTTTGGGATGCGAACGCGTACTCGTTTCAGCTCCTCGTCGATCGTTACGTGCATGCGGGGCAGCGCGTGCTCGAGGTCGGCGCCGCGAAGTGCTGGGCCGCCAACACCCTCGTCCCGCGCGGCGTCGAATACGTCGGGACGGACATCCTCACCGACACGAACATCGGCCTCGGACGAGGCGCGTTCTACGAGGCGCGCGTCGGCACGTTCCTGCGCGTGCAGGCAGATGGCGAGCGGCTTCCCTTCGCCGACGGCGCGTTCGACGTCGTGTTCTGCGTCGCTGCCCTGCACCACGCGCTCGACCTAGGCGCCATGGTCGGCGAGATGGCACGCGTCGCTCGACGTGGTGGGGTCGTCGCCGCGCTCAACGAAGGAACGCGTGCGCTGCGCAGCAACCCGGACGACCCGGAGCAGGACGAGGAGAAGGGCTACGGCATCAACGAGCATGTGCACACGCTTCCCGCGTACGTCTGGGCATTCGTTCGGGCCGGGCTCGCACCGATACTGCTGCATCGCCCCGACGGCTACGCGGAGTTCACGCGAGCCGAGCGGACGAAGATCTCGCGCCTGATGAAGATCCCGGGCGGGCGTCTGGCTTTGACGCTCGCCTTGAACCTCTTCGGCGGCTACTCGGCGGCGACGCTTGCCGCGCGCAAGAGCTTCTAGGCGGAGGCGTGAACCGGCGACAGCGCCGGCGCCCACGAGCACAGCGGCGACACGTCGCCGTCGCGGCCGTTCAGGCGGCGGTAGCCCAGTGCGTGCTCCGCCTGCATCAGCTTGTGAATCTGCGTCGTGCCCTCATAGATGATCGGCGCGCGGGCGTTGCGGAAGTAGCGCTCGATTCCGTACTCCGCCGAGTAGCCGTA
>JBJMJL010000091.1:0-17322 GCA_045806365.1 Gaiellaceae bacterium | reverse complement strand
CGTGACGCGGGCGCTCGTCCTGTTCGGCTGGGAGGTCGTGTTGGAGGTCAGCGCGGCGATCCGGGCGGCCCGGCGGGACATTCGCCCCCGCGGTCACCGCGGCGGGATCTATCCGCTCATGCGCGCCGCGATGTGCGTGATCGTCCGGGACCTCGTCGTCTTCGGAGTGCTGACGGACATGATGCGCGGGCGTCCGGCCGTCTACGCGACCTTCGCGAGCTACGACGAGGTCGCTCACCACTCGGGCCTCCAGCGAGCCGACACGCTCGAGGCGCTCCGCAAGCTCGACCAGCAGTTCGGGCGCATCGCCCGCGCGCGCGAATACGCGCCGCGCCCGTACGAGGTCGTCGTGCTCTCCGACCACGGGCAGACGCAGGGCGCGACGTTCCTTCAGCGCAACGGCCAGAGCCTCGCCGACCTCGTGAGCGAGTCCCTCACAACCGGCGGCGCGACCGCCCTCGCGTCCGGCGACGAGAACGCCGCGATGGTCGGCAACGCCGTGAAGGAAGCCACCGGTGCGACGACCGACCATCGCCCAGGGAAGGTCGCGCCACAGAGCGAGGCGGTCGTGCTCGCATCGGGCAACCTCGGCCTCGTGTACTTGATGGAGGAAAATCGCCGGCTGACCCTCGAGGAGATCGGCGAGCGCCATCCGCGGCTCATCCCGGCGTTGCGCGCGCATCCGCACATCGGCTTCGTCCTCGCGCACTCAGCCGTCCACGGCGGCGTCGCGCTCGGTGCAGGCGGAATGCATCGGCTGCGTGACGGAGTCGTCGAAGGCGGGGACCCGCTCGCCGCATTCTCGCCCAACGCCGGCCGCCACCTGCTGCGTACCGACGGCTTCGCGCACGCGCCCGACATCCTCGTCAACAG
Source organism: Gaiellaceae bacterium (assembly GCA_045806365.1). Classification (GTDB taxonomy): domain Bacteria; phylum Actinomycetota; class Thermoleophilia; order Gaiellales; family Gaiellaceae; genus 3-1-20CM-4-69-9. The sequence continues at coordinate 16,449 of JBJMJL010000091.1, read as the reverse complement.
CTTCTTCGACGCGACGCTCGAGGAAGGCTGCGCGTTCGAGGAGCTGATCTCGTTTCACGGCGGGCTCGGAGGCCCGCAGACGCGGCCGTTCATCCTCCATCCGGCGCGCCTGCAGCTCCCCGACGGGCCGATCGTCGGCGCCGCCGCCGTGCACCGTGTGCTGACCGGCTGGCGCGCGGCGCTCCAGAACGCCGAGCCGCCGGCGCGCGAGCCCGAGGCCGAGCGCGCGGCCGTCGGGCAGGGGTAGCCTCGAGGCGGTGCGAACCGCAATCGTCGTCCCCGGTCACGCGACGCGCGGCCGCATCAGCAGCCTTTGTGTCGCGCTGGTGCGCGAGGCCGAGCGCATTGCGGCGGCGATGCCGGTCGACGCAGTCGTCTTCAGCGGCTGGGCGCCGCAGGGTGGCGAATCCGAGGCCGAGCAGATGCGCGCGGCGTGGCGCGGGCCTGCTGTCGAGCTCGTGCTCGAGCGGACGGCGGCGGTGACCGCCGAGAACGCCGCGCGAACGCTGCCTCTGCTGCTCGAGCGCGGGATCGACCGGGCGCTCGTCGTGTGCGCCCCGCTGCACGTCTACCGCGCGCGCTTCTTCTTCGGCCGCTTGTACGCCGCTCGTGGGATCGCCACCGAGTTCCGCGTCGCGCCGGTGCCGCGGACGCTGCGCAGCCTGGTCTGGGAGCTCGGCGCGGCGACGGCCGTCAGGCGCCAGCTGCGTAGGGCGCGGGCGGAGCTGCACCGATGAGCGAGACGGTCGTGTTCATCCCGGCGTGGAACGAGGAGCAGAACCTGCCGGCTGTGCTGGACGACCTGAAGGCGGAGCTTCCCGACGCGGACGTGCTCGTCGTGGACGACGGTTCGACCGACGGGACGGCCGACGTCGCGCGCGAGCATGGCGCGGAAGTGTTGTCGCTCGGGTCGAACAAGGGCCTGCCGGTCGGCATCGCGGCCGGATACCGCTGGGCGCTCGACCATGGATACGCCTACTGCGGCCGTGTCGACGCCGACGGGCAGCATCTGGCTGCCGAGCTCGAGCGCCTGCTCGAGCTCGTCCGTGCCGACCGCTGCGACGTCGCAGTCGGGTCGCGGTTCGTGTCGGGCGACGGGTACGAGCCCTACCGCTACAAGCCCGAGGGCGTACGCCGCCTCGGCACCGCGGTGCTGCGGCGCGCGATGGCCCGCGTGCTCGGGCGGCCGTTCGCGGACGCGACGAGCGGCCTCTACGCGGTCAACGCTGCGGCCCTGCCGGTGCTCGCCGAGCCGTTCGCGACCGAGGCGCCCGAAGTCGAGGCGCTGATCCGCCTCGCCGACGCCGGCCTCCGGGTCGAGGAGGTGCCGGTCAACATGGCGCCGCGGGCGGGCGGCGAGTCGAAGCTGCGCGGCCGCAAGGCGTTGAAGGTCGTCCTCACCGTGGTCGGGACGCTCGCCGCCGCGCGGCTGGTCCAGGCGCGGCGGCGCTGACTTCATCCTCAGCGGGTGAGGTAACTCGCCTCTGAGGCCGTGAGGATGAGCGCATGGACCTCGGCGCGAAGTTCTGGCTCGGGCTCGCCGGCGCCTGCGTCGGTGCGGTGATCGTCGGCTCGATTCTGTTCATCCTGTTCGGTCTGGCCTGGTCGGCGTGGGGCTTCCTGGGCGCGTTTCTCGGGCTCGCCCTGATCCTGCTCGCCGTCGGGTACATCCACGACCGCCGTGAACAGAACCGCCGTCGACGCGTCGCCGCCTAGCGAGCGCGCGCAGCGTCTGCTCGCGGAGCCCGCCGACCGGGCGGCGCTCGCGCTTGCGTTCGCGGTGAGCACTGCGGCGTCCGTCGACGTGCTCGTCGAAGGCGTCGCCTTCTATCCGCGCATGCTCGAGGACATCGCGTCGGCGTCGTCGTCGATCCACATCAACCAGTTCGGCTTCAGGCCGGGAAAGGTCGGGGACGTATTCGCCGACGCGCTGATCGAGAAGGCGGCCGAAGGCGTCGCCGTCCGGCTCGTCGTCGACAGCCTCGGCTCCGCGCCCGAGAAGGCCGCGCACGCGCATTACGAGCGCCTGACCGCCGGCGGCGTCGACGTGTGCGTCGTACGCGCGACCAAGGCGCGCGCCGCGCTCGTGCCACTCGGTCAGAACGGCGCGAAGCATTGGAACCTCTCGGCCCTTGGGCACGTCGACCATCGCAAGGTCCTCGTGATCGACGGTCGCATCGGCTGGGTCGGCGGCGCCGGGATCGAGGATCACTTCAACGACGGCCGGTTCCACGATCTGTTCGTGCGTGTCACCGGGCCCGTCGTCGCGCAGCTCCAGCTCGTCTTCGTGGCCAGCTTCCGCTGGCTCGGGGGAGCGGTGGCTGCAGGCGACATCGAGGCGCTCTTCCCTGCGCTCGACGCGGGCGACGTCCCCGCCGCTGTCCGCCACAACGCCCCGGGCTACAGGCCGATCGCGACCGCGATCGCCCGTCTCTTCGACGACGCGGTCCAGACGCTCGACGTCGTCAACCCGTACGTGACGGATCGCGGAATGATCCGGCGGATCGAAAGCGCCGCCCGCCGAGGAGTCCGCGTCCGGTTGTTCACCCCGGCGAACGGCAACAACTGGGCCTGCTCGGCCGCGCAGCAGTTCCACCACGCACGCCTGCTCGACGCCGGCGTGCGGATCCTCGAGTATCCGACGATGCTGCACGCGAAGGCGTTCGTGCGCGACGGCGAGGAGCTGCTCGTCGGGACCTGCAATCTCGAGGCGTGGAGTCTCAAGCGCTTCTTCGAGATCGACCTGCAGTTCTGGTCCAGCGCGGTCGCGCGAGAGTTCGGCGAGCGGTTCAGCGCGCCCGCCGAGGCCGTCTCGTCGCCCGGGCGCGCCGTTTCCGGACTGAAGGAGCGCGTGAAGGCGGCCGCGTTCGCGACGATCTCACCACTGCTGTGAGATGACGGCGACGGCATCGGCGGCGCCCTCCTCCCGCGCGGCGGGCGCGACGCTCGTCCTGCTGACGCTGGCGACCGGGCAGTTCCTGATGACGCTCGACAGCTCGGTGATGAACGTGTCGATCGCAACCGTCGCGAAGGACGTCGGCACGACCGTGACCGGCATCCAGGGGGCGATCACCGCGTACACGCTCGTGATGGCCGCGCTGATGATCACCGGCGCGAAGATCGGCGCGCTGATCGGGCGCAAGCGCGCGTTCACCGTCGGCTGCGTCATCTACGGGGCGGGCTCGTTCACGACCTCGCTCGCACCGAGCCTGCCCGTGCTGCTCTTCGGCTGGTCGTTCCTCGAGGGAGTCGGGGCTGCGCTGATCCTGCCAGCGATCGTCGCGCTCGTCGCGGGCAACTTCCCTGTGGCGCGCAGACCTGCGGCGTACGGGCTCGTCGCAGCCGCGGGTGCCATCGCGGTCGCAGTGGGCCCGCTGATCGGCGGGTTCTGCACGACGTACTTCTCCTGGCGTTGGGTGTTCGCCGGCGAGGTCGTGCTCGTCGCCGTCATCCTCGTGCTCGCACGCAAGATCGCGGACGCTCCCACGGAGACGCGCCCGAAGTTCGACCTCGTTGGCGCCGTGCTGTCCGCGCTCGGGCTCGCTCTGCTCGTGTTCGGCGTCCTCCGTACGAGCGAGTGGGGATGGATCCAGCCGAAGCCGGACGGGCCTTCGTGGGGCGGTGTGTCGCCGAGCATCTGGCTGATGCTCGCGGGGCTCTTCGTGATCTGGCTCTTCTTCCGCTGGCAAGCACGCGTCGAGTCGCACGGAGGCGAGCCGCTGCTGCGTCCCGACCTGCTGCGCAACCATCAGCTGAGCGGCGGCCTCGTGATGTTCTTCTTCCAGTACCTGATGCAGGCGGGGCTGTTCTTCGTCGTACCGCTCTTCCTGTCCGTCTGCCTCGGCCTCTCAGCGCTCGCGACCGGAGCGCGGCTGCTGCCGCTGTCGCTGACCTTGCTCGCCGCGGCGATCGGCATCCCGCGCTTCTGGCCAAACGCCTCGCCGCGTCTTGTCGTCCGCTGCGGGTTACTCGCGCTGCTCGCTGGGACCTGCGTCCTGCTTGTGGCGCTCGATCCCGACGCCGGGCCCGAGATCGTCTTCGTGCCCATGCTGCTGATCGGACTCGGTGTCGGTGCGCTCGCGTCTCAGCTCGGCGCCGTGACCGTTTCCGCGGTGCCCGACGAACGAAGCCCAGAGGTCGGCGGCGTGCAGAACACGATGACGAACCTCGGCGCGTCGATCGGCACGGCGCTGGCCGGGTCGATCATGATCGGCGCCGTAACCGCCGCGTTCCTGACGAACATCCAACACAGCTCCGCGATCCCGGACCGAGTGAAGTCGGATGCGCAGGTCGAGCTCGCCGGGGGCGTGCCGTTCGTCTCCGATGCCGACCTCGAGCACGCCCTCGACGAGGCAGGAGCAAGCAACAGAACGACCTCGGCCGCGCTCGACGCTTACCGCGACGCCCGCCTCGACGGCCTCCGCGCCGCGCTGGCGATCCTGGCGCTGGCCGCCCTCGTGGGGCTCTTCGCCGCCCAGCGCATCCCAACGAGGCAGCCCGGTCATCCTGACGGGGTGATTACACCCCCTGCGTAGGCCCGTCACGATCGCGGGGTGAGCATCGCGGCTCCAGCGGCGGCTGCCGCGCCGAAGCGGAGGTTCCACGTCAGACGGATCCTCGTCGGCGCGCTGGTCATCCTGGTCATCGGCGCGGCTGCGAATCTCCTCGGCTGGAACCTCCGCGGCTGGTTCTCGGACCTCTGGGACACGATGTCCGAGATCTCGGCCGGGTATCTCGTCGCCGGCGTCACGCTGAAGACGGTGCAGACGACTTTGACCGCTTTCGGGTGGTACTCGATTCTTCACTTCGCGTATCCCGGCCGAATTCGCTGGCGTGAAGTCCTGGCCTGCTACGCCGCTTCCGTCGCGCTGAACGGGATCCTCCCCGCGAACATCGGCACGCTCGTGATGCTGCTGATGTTCACGGCCCTCATCGCGGGCGCGAGCTTCGCCGCGATCCTCGGCGCCTATGCGGTGCAGAAGATCTTCTTCACGCTCGTCGGGGTCTTCGTCTACCTCTACCTGTTCCTGTCGGTGGAAGGCTCGTTCGACATCAAGTTCGAGTTCGTGCATACGCATCCGTGGTCGACGGCGATCCTCTTCGGCGGCGGCGCATTCCTGCTGTTCCTCCTGATCCGACGGTTGTGGCAGCGCGTGCTGGTCTGGTGGGAGGACGCGAAGGAGGGCGGGGGGATTCTCTCGCGGCCGCGGACGTACTTCGCGCGCGTGTTCTTCCCGTCGTTCCTTGCGTGGGTCGCAAGTCTCGGCGTCATGGCGGTCTTCCTCGCGGCCTACGACATCCCCGTCAGCTTCCACACGTTGATGCGCATCAGCGGCGGCAACTCGATCGCGAATGTGACGTCGGTCACACCGGGCGGCGCGGGCGTGACGCAGGCCTTCAACGTCGCGTCGCTCAGCGGCGTCACCGATCCGACCACCGCGACGGCGTACTCCGTCGCCCAGCAACTCGTGACCACCGCGTGGAACATCATCTTCGCGATCGCCGTCGTCGTCTTCGTCTTCGGTTGGAGCGGCGGAAGGCAGCTCGTCGGCCAGTCGTACACCGACGCGAAGGAGAAGGCGGCGGAGCAGCGCGCGGCGCACGAGGCGCGGAAGGAAGCGAAGCGCCAGGCAGAGACCGCCTGAGCCCGTCCGGATGACCTGGGTCGATGCCGAGCTCGTGCTGGTCACGATCGCGGCGATGCTGTCGCCGACGACGCTGACGTTCTCCACGTTCGTGCTGGTGCTCAGCGACCGCCCGCTCCGCGCGGGCTTCTGGTTCTACCTCGGCGCGCTGACGGCCACCCTCGCGATCGGGGTGCTCGCGGCATTCGTGCTCGGCGACGCGGCGGCGTCGTCGCACCCATCGGAGCCGAAGACGTGGGTCGCGATTGTCGACGTCGTCGCGGCGGTGCTGCTGCTCGCATGGGTGATCCGGGCGCTGCGACGTCCGCGCGATCCCGCTCGGACGACCGCGATGATGGAGCAGATGCGCAAGGTGACCGCGTCCGCGGCGATTGCGATCGTCGGTGCCGGGGCCACCCTCGCGAACCCGGGTGGGTTCATCCCGCTCGCGCTCAAGGAGATCTCGGAACTGGACCCGAGCTCCGGCGGCTACGTCGTTGCCTGGTTGTTCTTCACGTTCGTCTCGCTCCTCCCGCTCGCGACGGCGCTCGTCTTGCTACTCGTCGCGCGCGACTGGACCACGCGCGTGCTCGAGGCGGCGCGCGCCTGGCTGGAGCAGAACGCCAGGACGATTGCGGCCGCTCTGCTCGTCCTCGTCTCGCTCGCCCTCCTGCGTAACGGCATCGCCGGCCTGACGGCGTAGGATTGCCCGCATGCGACTCGAGCTGGGGAAGCCCGTGGTCTGCGGCGATCACGAGGCGGGGAAGCTCGCGGATCTCGTGGTCGACCCCGTCGAGAAACGCGTGACGCATCTCGTCGTCAAGCCCGCGCACGGGCACGGCGACTCGCATCTCGTCCCGATTGAGCTAGCCACACCGGGCGACGAAGGCGGCGGGATCGCGCTCAGCTGCACCGCCGACGAGTTGGAGGCGATGCCGCACGTAGAAGAGTTCGCGTACCTCCGGATCGACCAGCTGCCGGAGAATGATCCGGACTGGGACGTCGGCGTCACGGACGTCCTCGCGATGCCGTACTACGAGAGCACCGGCATCTCGGCGGGCTACGTCGATACCTTCGCCGACGTCGGCGTCGTCTACGACCGCGTGCCGAAGGGCGAGGTCGAGATCCGGCGCGCGAGCAATGTCGTGACCGCCGACGGTGAGCATGCCGGCGAGGTCGACGGCTTCCTCGTCGACGACGCCGACAACATCACGCACTTCGTCCTGGAACGCGGCCACCTCTGGGGTCGTCGCGAGGTCACGATCCCCATCAGTGCCGTGGCGAAGGTCGAATCGGACTCGCTGACGCTGACGCTTTCGAAGGACGAGATCGGCGAGTTGCCGTCACACAAGATCCATCGCTGGACCTAGTTCCGCCGATGGCTGCGCGTCGTCGAACGGGCGAGGGTCTCGGTCGCGCGGCGATGGGGGAACGGCTCGCCGGTTTCATCTACGGGACGATCATCGCGCTCGCGGTGCTCGTCGCCGCCGCGAAGGCGTACCCGCACGAAGCCGGTCACATCGCCGTGCTCGTCGTCGCGACGACGGTCGTCTTCTGGTTCGCGCACGTCTATGCACACAGCCTCGGCGGAAGCGTTGCGCACGACCGGCACCTCACGCTCGCCGAGTTGCGCCGCGTTGCGAGGCACGAGTGGGCGATCGTCGAGGCGGCCCTGCTTCCTGCGGGAGCGTTGCTCCTCGGCGCGTTCGGGCTGATCTCGACGAGGTTTGCGGTCTGGCTCGCGCTCGGAACGGGACTTGCGGTCCTGGCGGCGGAGGGGTTGCTCTTCGCGCGCGTCGAACGACTGGGATGGCTCGGCACGCTCGCCGTCGTGAGCGTCAACCTGGCGTTCGGAATCTGTCTGATCGGCCTGAAGCTGATCGTCTCGCACTGACTGGCGCTACCGCCAGGCGTTCGCCTCGGCGGCGGCGTCGGCGGCTTCGAGCAGCGCCGGCAGCACGGCCGGCGGCGTCTCGCGATTCCAGATCAATTCCATCGTGAACTCCGCCGTTGCGCCGTCGATGGGGATCGTGACGAAGTCGCCGCTGATGGCCGCCGCTGCGGGAGCCACTGCGATGCCGTCGGCGTGCATTGCATCCCACGATGCACCGGCGTCGGTGTCGGCGACCCTGGTGGTCGTAGGCGGATTGCCGTGGAACATGCCGAGCACGACGTCGTGCGCGCCTTTCGACACGCTGCGGGGCCACAAGACCAGTGTGTACTCGGCCAGCTCCCGGATGGTGACGCTCTCGCGCTCGGCGAGGGGATGTGTCCGCCTCAGCACGGCGACGGGCGGATCTCGACGCAGCAATCTCGTCTCGACTTCGTCGCTGGGCGAGGCGCAGAGCATCAGGCCCACGTCGGAAGCGCCGTGGACGACGGAGTCCATGACGGCGTCGCCGGTCACCTCGGCAAGCTCGACGACCAGCTTCGGCAGCCGCTCGTCGAGCTCGTGCCGCAAGGCCGGTAGAACCGCGACGCGCGGGACCGGCCCGACGGCGATCAGCAGCGTCCCGGTCTGTCCCGCTCCCGCACGACGAGTCGCTCCGACAGCGTGGCCGGCCTCGCCGAGCAGCCGCCGTCCGTGATGGAGCAGCACGCTGCCCGCGGGGGTCAGCTGGACGTGCCGGCTCGAACGGTCGAGGAGCCGCGTCCCGAGCTTGCGCTCGAGTTGGGCAATTGCCTGCGACAGGGGCGACTGCGAGATGTGCAACCGCTCGGCCGCCCGGCCGAAGTGGAGCTCCTCGCACAGGACCACGAAGTAGCGCAGCTCGCGTAATTCGAGCAGCGTGCCGTTCGGGGTCAGGTCGCGTTCGCTATGAAGGGACTCCAGCGCGGCCTCCTGTTGACCTCGGTCATCGAGAGTATCGCGACGGCCAGCGCACAGCCGCATGGGACATTCGGCCCGGGCGGGCGTAGGGCATTTGGCCGGTCCGACTTCGCTGGCTAACCTGCTACGACGTCCGCGGCCCCCGGAGAACTCGCTGCACGCGCACCTCAGGTAAGGAGGTTCGCCGTGCGCTGGCCGACCGCACGGGAGGTGGCAGGCGTCGCCGTCCTCGCTGCCGCGTATTTCGGCGCGGCCAGGCTCGGCCAGACGCTCCGCTACACCGCCTCCGTCTCGGCCATCTGGCCGCCGGTCGGGCTCGGGATCGCGGCGTTGTACGTGTTCGGGCTGCGCTGGTGGCCGGGCATCTTCTTCGGTGAGCTGCTCGTGAACGGGCAGCTCTTGCTCGAGCACGGCGACCTGCCGATCGGAAGCGTGATCGGGCAACAAGCCGGGAACATGGCCGAGGTCATCGTCGGTGCCTGGCTGCTGCGCCGGCTGATCGGCCCGAGAGCGGCGCTCGACCGCGCGTCGCAGGTCGGCGGGATGATCCTCGCGGCCGGTGCGGCAACCGCGATCAGCGCCACGGTCGGCACGGCGTCGATGTACGCCGGCGGCGTGATCGACGGCTCCGAAATCCCCACTTTCTGGCGTACCTGGCTGCTCGGCGACACGGCAGGCGCACTGATCGTGCTGCCCTTGTGCCTGACGTGGCTCGCCGATCCGCGCGGCGCCTGGCTTCGCATGCGCACGCTCGAAGGCGTGGTTGTCGTCGCCCTCGTTGCCGCGCTGGCGGCGCTTGCGGTCCTGAGCGACGCGCCGCTGACGTACCTCACGTTCCCGGCGCTGATCTGGGCGGCCTTCCGCTTCGGCCCATCGGGCGTGACGCTTTGCACCGCGATCACGGCGGCGATCACGATCGGGATCACCGCGGACCAGGTCGGAGCGTTCTACAAACAGCCGATCGACGACCGCACGCTCAGCACGCAGCTGTACATCCTGGTCGCGGCGCTGACCTCCTTGTTCCTGAGCGCTGTCGTCAGCGAGCGCCAGCGCTCCACCGAGCAGCTCGCGGAGGCGAAACGGCGCGAGAACGAGCGCGCGCTCGAAGAGCGCCGCCGGATTGCCAGGGACTTGCACGACTCCGTCTCGCAGGCGCTCTTCTCGAGCGTCTTGCACTCGCGCGCCGCGCAGAAGGTGCTCGACGACGGAAACGGCAACGCCTCCGAGCGGCTGCGGGAATCGCTGCAGACGATCGACGAGCTGACGAAGCGGGCGCAGAGCGAGATGCGCCGCTTCATCTTCGAGTGGGGGCCGGAGGGAATCGGCGACGGGCTCGTCTCCGCCTTCCGGCGACACGTCTCAGCCTTCGACGCCGGCGCGCTCACCGTGGACGTCGAAGGCCCCGCCGAGCCGCTGCCGCTCCAACGCTTGGTCGAGACGCAGCTGTACGGGATCGGGCGCGAAGCGCTCGCGAACGTGGCAAAGCACGCCGGCGCCGACGCCGCGTGGCTGCGCCTCAGCGTGACGGACGAGCGGGTCGTGCTCGAGATCGCCGACAACGGCCGCGGCTTCGAGGCCGAGTCGGTCCCCACCGGACGCTTCGGGCTCGAGTCGATGCGCAGCCGCGCGGAGGAGATCGGCGGCGAGTTGCGGATCGTCAGCGCGCCGGGGCGCGGCACCGTCGTCCGCGCCGACGTACCGGTGGAGGTGAGCCGCAACGGCAACTGAGCTCGACGAGACCATCCGAGTCTTCATCGTCGACGACCACGCGGTCGTCCGCCACGGGCTCTCGGTCTTCCTCGACGGCGAGGCCGACATCGAGGTGGTGGGGGAGGCCGACGGGGGCGACAAGGCGCTCGCGACGCTGGCCGAGCTCGACTCGGCCGGGTTGCGTCCAGACGTCGTCCTGATGGACCTCGAGATGGGTGTGATGGACGGCATCGAGTCGACGCGCGAGATTCGCGCGAGGTACGAGGACGTCGAGGTCGTCGTGCTGACGTCGTTCGGCGAGGCCGAGCGAGTTCAGCGCGCGCTCGAAGCCGGAGCATCGGGATATCTGCTGAAGGACACGGACGTCGACCGCATCGGCGCGGCGGTCCGCGCAGCCCGGCACGGCGAGATGCAGCTGGACGCCGCCGTCGCCCGGCGGCTGGTCGCGTCGCTGCGGCCGGTGCGCGACGCGGGCGAGGAGGGCGAGCTCACGCCGCGTGAGGAGGACGTGCTGCGGCTGCTCGGCGAGGGCTACGCGAACAAGGCGATCGCGCGCGAGCTCGGGATCACCGAGCGCACGACGCGGACGCACGTGTCGAAGATTCTCGCGAAGCTCGGGCTCAGCTCACGGACACAGGCTGCGCTCTGGGCTGCTCGGCATGGAGCCGGCGTGCAACGGCAACCGCCTCCAGCCGGGAGTTGACCCCGAGCGCGCGCAGCAGATGCCGCACGTGATTGCGGACCGTCTCCTGACTGAGGTGTAGCTCCGCCGCAATCTGGGACGTCGAGCGTCCGTGCTCGAGCAGGTGCAGCACCTCGGTCTGGCGCGGCGTCAAGTGCGGATGATCGACGGGCTCGTGCTCCGGCGAAAACTGCGGGAGTTGGCCAAATACGCCGACGATATGGCCACCCCGCGTCAGCCGCACGGCGCTTACCTCACAGAGAACACGCGTGCCGTCGGGGGCGAGGAGCGTTCCCGTCGACTCCGTCGCAACCTTGGTGCCGATGATCTTCTGCGCGAAGATCTCGCGTGACCGCCGGCGGTCCTCAGGCGCGACGACCGACGTGAACTGGCGGCCGCGGCAGTCGCCGACGAGACGTACGGCGGCGGGATTCAGCCAGCGGATGACACCGACGGCGTCGAGGACGTAGCTGGGGACATTGATGTGCTCGAGCGCCGCTTCGACGTCGGCGTCGAGTGTCTTCAGGTCGGCCATTCCCCGAGTGTGCGCGCAGGCCCACGGGCGCGTCAATCGACTCGCGGAAAATCACCCTCCACCTGGTGGAGCGCAGCCAAAATTTCACCCTGCATGACGCGCAGGCGGACGATGGTCTCCCGCAGCTCCAGCCCCTCCTGCCGCTGTTCGAGCCGGATGATCGTCTCCTCGAGCGCCGCAACCATGCCCAGCAGGCGCCTGACGCGAGCTTCCGTTGACATGCTCGACGTCAAGCGACCGCGGCGCTCCAGCTCGCCAGCTCGGCCTCGAGGACGTAGGCGCGGCCGTCGAGGTGGAAGCGCAGTGCGCCGAGCAAGTCGTCGGCGGCCCAGAGCTGGACGGCCCGCAGCAAGGTGGAGAGGTCTCCTTCCTCGGGCCGTAGCTCCGCTGCGACGAGCACGATGTCCTCGCACTCGTACATGCCTGCATGCCAGCGGGGCCGCAGTCGTCCGCAGAGACGTTCGGCTCCACTGTGGTCGAGGAGCTCGAAGATGACGGTCTCGTTGAGCGCATCATCCGCCGGCATGCCCTCAGGATCGCGGCCCGGCGGGGGTGGCCGCCTGACGCAACCGCGTCATTTCACGAGCCGCGGCTGTTAGCGCTGGGTCTCGCGCGGGAGCGGCTGCCGCCGCGTGTCGACCTGCTTGACCTCCACGAGCTCCAGCCCGAGCGACTCGATCTGCTCCAGCACGCCGTGCAGGGCCGCCTGATCTGCGACCGGGCCGCTCAAGATCGTCTCGACGGGCTGGATCTCCGCGTCGAAGCCGTCGAAGCTCGACAGCAGCCGTTCCGCCAGCCGCCCACGAACGCGGAACTCGTAACGGCTGGGTTTCACCTCCTGAACGTCCGACGCCGTCGGGTGAAGCGACCTCACCCGGATGGAATGGTGAGTCGGGCGCGCGCTCCAATCCAGCGAGTCGGATCGCGACTTGTCCAGACCGAGCGCAAAGGCGTAGTGTCTGTCTCACCCGGAAAGGAGGATGACCTGGCGCCCCAGACCGTTCGCCGCCAGGGGTCCCGGTCCGTCGTGGCAGCGGATCTCGTGATCCCGCAGCCCCCGAGCCCGCTCGTTCACCGTCCACGGCTGTTCGAGCTGCTCACGCAAGGGACACAGGGACCCCTGACGCTGATCTCGGCGCCTGCAGGCGCCGGGAAGACCTCGCTGCTCTCATCGTGGCTCGCCACGGAGCCGCGCAGCGTCGCGTGGCTGGCGCCGCGCCCGCAGCTGACCGAAGCAGCTTTCTGGGCCGAGTGGCTGGCAGCCGTGCAGCGCGTCGCGCCGCCACGGTCTGCGCTCCGTCGCGTGGCCAGCCCGCGCAGCGGCACGCCGGCGCCGTTCGTCGTGCAGCTGCTCAACGGCTTCGTCGAGCTGGAGGAGCCGCTCGTGGTGGTCGTCGACGACTTCCACGCCGTCAGGAGCGGCGAGATCTGCACGGCGGTCGAGCAGCTCCTGCGGGCCGCGCCGACGAACCTGCGGCTGATCCTGTCGACGCGGCACGACCCGCCCCTGCCGCTGCATCTGCTGCGCGCGAGCGGTGAGCTCACCGAGCTGCGCGCACGCGACCTCGCCATGACCGTCGACGAGGCGCAGGAGCTGCTCGAGGGTCTCGGCGTCGAGCTGGAGCCGCCGGTCCTCTCGCTGCTGCTCGAGCAGACGGAAGGGTGGGCCGCCGGGATCCGGCTGTTCACGCTGGCACACCGCGTGCGGGGCCGAGAGGTCACCTTGCTGGAGGCGATCGAGCTCGACGAACGTCCCGCGTCCGAGTATCTCCTCGCCGAGGTTCTGCGCCGCCAAGACGAGGAGACGCGCGACTTCCTGCTGGCGACGTCGGTGGCGGAACGGTTCACCGCCGATCTCGCGAATGCGATGACGGAACGCTCCGACAGCGCGCACGTCGCCGAACGCCTGGTGGCCGAGAACGTCTTCATCGAACGTCTCGACACACAGCCGCCGTGGTACCGGTACCACCATTTGTTCGCCGAGCTGCTGCGCGCCGAGCTGCGACACACCGCCCGAGCCCGCATCGGGGAACTGCACGCCCGCGCAGCGAAGTGGCATTTCGAAAACAAGGCGCCGATGGACGCCGTCCACCACGCCCTCGCCGCCGGAGATCTCGAGCTGCTGACGCGGTGCCTGGTCGACGGCTGGTTCGAGCTCGTGGCGCGCACCGACGCCGCATTCCGCAGCGAATTGCTCGACTTCGTTCCCGAGACCGAGGTCGCCGCCTCGGCGGCTCTGTCGGCGGTGCTGGCAAACATCGACTTCATGAATGGCCAGACGCGCAGCGGTACACGCAGGCTCGCCCGCGCGCAGAAGCTCTGGCCGGAGGATCCCGAGCCTGCGCTCCAGGCCGTGCTGGCCTTCGCCGACCTGCTGCGCGCGACGAACAAGGGCAAGTTCAAGGAAACGGCGCGGCTTGCGAGGGAGTTGCTCGAGCTTGCGGAGAGCGGGTCGTTCTCGTCCCAGGCGAGCGAGACGATGCGTGCGATCGCGCTCGCGCACCTCGGCCTCGGAGAGGTCGCCCTCGGAGAGCTGAGGGGTGCTGATGCCCACCTGAGCGAAGCGCTCGAAGCGGCGCGTATCGCCGATGTTCCGTATGCGGAGCTCGCTGCGCTCGGCGGGCTGGCGTGGGTGCAGCTGATCCGCGGCAGGCTCAGACGCGCCGCCCGCATCGCGCGCGGCGCCGTCGAGTTGGCGCAGACGCGCGGCTGGGAGCACAGCGCCCAGGCAGCACTCTCGCTCAGCGCGCTCGCGCTCGTCGAGCACGAATGGGACGACCTCGACGCGGCGGATGCACATGCGCGCGAGCTCGGCGATACCGCGCGACAGGTCGACGACGCCAGCGGCCGCATGTGGGCCGCGGTGATCCAGGCGGCGTTGTGTCTGGCGGGCCGCGGGACGGACGTCGACCTCGCGCTGGAACGCCTCCTCGGCGCGTCGGAGCTGAACGGCGTCGACTCACCCCGGCTGAAGCGCATCGTCGCGGCGCTCGAAGCCCGGCTGATGGCCGCCGCCGCAGACCACGACGGCGCCGCCGCGCTCGTGGACGAGGCGATCGGCGCGAATCCTTCGTCGCCCGGCCTGCACGCAGTTCGCGCGCGCCTCCGCCTCTCGTCGGGAGACGCCGAGGGCGCATTGACGGCGCTGGCCGCGCCGTGCGACACCGCCTATCCGGTCGTCGCGATCGAGCGCGAAGTGCTGCGCGCCGTCGCGCTGCGCGCGACGGGCGACGGCGACAGCGCGCTTGCGGCGATCGACGGCGCGCTCGCAGGAGCGGAGCCCGAGGGCATTCGCCGCCCGTTCCTCTCCGCCGGGCGCGGAGTGCGCGAGCTCCTCGCCGACCACCTCCGCAAGAACGTCTCGCACCGCTGGTTCGCGGCCGAGCTCCTGCGGAACCTCGACGGCACCGACGGCGCGCGCGCGCTGCCTGCCGAGCTGCTCGAGCCGCTGTCAGCGCGCGAGGGGGAAGTGCTGCGCTTCTTGCCGACGATGATGTCGAACGCGGACATCGCGTCCGAGCTCTTCGTGTCCGTCAACACGGTGAAGACGCACGTGAAGAGCATCTACCGGAAGCTCGACGTCACGCGCCGTCAAGACGCGGTCCGTCGAGCCCGGCAGCTGCACCTACTCTGAGGCGCGCTTACGTGACTGTCCGGCGCCCTCCGTAGACCACGAGCGCGTAGATGATCAGCACGTCGAGGACGATCGCGCAGACGGCCCACACCGGATAGGCGCGCGCCCACGACAGCTGCGCAATCGCGTTCCCGAACGCCGACACGATTCCGACGATCGCCGCCCATCCCGCTCCCGTGTAGATCGCGAAGCCGGCGCACAGCTGAAGAGCACCCCAGATCAGGAAGAACCAGCCCCAGGCGTCGAGGTTCGCAAACAGCAGCTGGTTCACGAGGTAATCGGAGTTCGCAATCGCGGCGATGCCGTCGATCAGGTTGAAGCAGCCCACGAGGATCAGCATCGTCCCGGCGAACGCGAACCAGCCGGTCCCCGATGCCTCGTCCACGTACGCCGCACTGTCCATTCGTGCGGTTGTCATCGCGCTCCCTTCGTGGCGTTTGCCCGGTGATCGTCCACCGTTGCGGAGTGAGATTCGCTCACCCGGACGGTGTGAGTGGTCACGCAGGCTTGGGACGGCCGGCGGCGAATGGCGCGAGGATGTCCAGCCCCGGCAATCGATATTTCCGGTTCCTCCTCCGCAAGGAACTGACTCCCGCGCGAGCGGGCTGGGCGATCGCGGTCGCCACGGCGGGCGTGACGGTCGTCTGCGGCGTGCTCATGCGCGTCGTCGACCCGCACGACTTCGACAACATCTGGCTCGGGCTCTGGTGGGCGGTCCAGACGGTGACGACGGTCGGCTACGGCGACGTCGTGCCGCAGCACACGGGCGGACGCGTGATCGGCGCGATCCTCATGCTCAGCGGGATCGGGTTCCTGACGGTCGTCACCGCCGTGATCACGGCCGCGTTTCTCGAGACCGTCCGGCGCCGTCTCGGCGATCCCGCCGAGGAACGGCTGGAAAGGAAGCTCGACGAGGTCAGCGCGCGGCTGCACGCGATCGAGAGCGCACTGCGGCGCTAAGCGGTCAGGACCCTCGCAGCGCAGCGGAAGCCAACGTTGCCGGCCGTCCCGTCCGGTGGGAGCGAGCCGCGTGCAGACACGCGGTAGCCGCGGGAATACGACGAATGGCAGAGGTACGAACCGCCGCGGACGGTCTTGTGGGTCCCCGCCGGCGGCCCGTGCGGGTTCGTGTGGCGGTCGCGCGTATGAAACGTGCTGCTGAACCAGTCCGCGCACCATTCCCAGGTGTTGCCCGTCATGTTGTACAGGCCGTATCCATTCGGCGGGAACGCGTCGACCGGACACGTACCGTAGTAGCCGTCGTCGCAGGTGTTCTCGCGCGGGAACGTCCCTTGCCAGACGTTCATCCGGTGCTCGCCGCCGGGCTCGATCTCCGCACCCCACGGGTACGGCTGCGAGTCGAGCCCGCCACGTGCGGCGCACTCCCACTCTGCTTCGGTCGGAAGACGCTTGCCGGTGGAGCTCGCAAATGCG
>JBJMJL010000090.1:0-10728 GCA_045806365.1 Gaiellaceae bacterium | reverse complement strand
CTCCGTCGGGCTCGGCATCTTCACGCTTGCCTCCGCGGCGGCCGCGCTCGCTCCGTCGGCCGAGGTGCTGAACGTGGCGCGCGCTGTCCAGGGACTCGGCGCAGCCATCGTCCTGCCGCTGACGCTGACGATCCTCAGCGCCGGCGTGCCCGCGAACCGGCGTGGCGCCTTCATCGGCGCCTGGAGCGGCATCGCAGGCCTCGCCGTCGCCTTCGGCCCGCTCGTCGGCGGCGCCGTCGTCAGCGGCATCTCCTGGCACTGGATCTTCTGGCTCAACGTGCCGATCGGGCTCGTCCTGATCCCGCTCGCGCTGCTGCGGCTCGACGAGAGCTACGGCCCGGCGAACAAGCTCGACCTGCCTGGTCTCGCGCTCGTCAGCGGCGGCCTGTTCGGGATCGTCTGGGGTCTCGTGCGCGGCAACGGACAGGGCTGGACGTCGCCCGAGATCATCGGCGCGCTAACGCTCGGTGCCGTCGTGCTGGCGCTGTTCGTGCTGTGGGAGCTGCGCGCGGCCGCGCCGATGCTGCCGATGCGCTTCTTCAAGAACCGCGTCTTCACGCTCGCCAACATTGCGTCGCTGTTGATGTTCTTCGGGATGTTCGGCTCGATCTTCCTGCTGGCGCAGTTCTTCCAGACGGTGCAGGGCTACTCCCCACTCGGCTCCGGGTTGCGGATCCTGCCGTGGACGCTGATGCCGATGTTCGTCGCGCCGATCGCCGGTGCGCTCTCTGATCGGGTCGGCGGGGCGCGCCTGATGGGAATCGGTCTGACGCTGCAGGCGTCCGGCCTTGCCGCACTCGCTGCGATCTCGACGCCGGCGACCCCGTACTGGCAGCTCGTGGCGCCGTTCATGGTGTCGGGCATCGGCATGGCCATGTTCTGGGCCCCCGTCGCGAACGTCATCCTCGCCGCGGTGCGGAAGGAAGAGGAAGGACAGGCGTCGGGTGCGCAAAACGCGATCCGCGAGCTGGGCGGCGTGTTCGGCGTCGCCGTCCTCGCGTCGGTGTGGTCGCACTACGGCAGCTACGCCAACGGTCAGTCGTTCGTCGACGGGATGGTCCCCGCGATCTGGATCGGCGCCGCGGTCGTCCTGCTCGGCGCGGTCGCCGCATTCGCAATCCCGCGTCGGCTGCGGGCGGCGGAAGCGGTCACGGCCGAGCCGGCGTACGCCGAGGCGGCTTAAGCCTCGAGGTTCTCCCAGCCGGGTGGCAGCGTCGGCAGCTGCCACCCGGGCTCGGGACGCCACTCCTCCCAGCCGGTCGGCCACGGCGGCTGCTCGAGCAGCCGGTCGGCCTTCGTCCTGATCTCGTCGGCTCGTGCGGGGCTGACGAACCCGCGCCGCACCGCCTCCTCGAGCTCGTCCTCATCGAGCAGCGTGGGCTCGGAGCCGAGCTCCACCCAGATGTCGAGCAGCTCGTCCTCGTAGTCGAAGCCGAGCCGCGTGCGTCGCTGCGGCTGCTCGAGGTTCACGTACCAACCGCGGAAGCTGCCGTCGTCGTGGCTGAACAGGAAGATGGAGTACGGCTCACTCGCCCGCGTGACGCGCAGCTGCCCGCGCGCGGCAACGCGCTGCTCGTACGTCCATTCGCCGAACAGGTCGGTACCGATGGCGTAGGTGCTTCCCGGCGGTAGCCACAGGACGCCTTCGCCCACGACGAGCGTGGGCACGGCGTTCCAAACGCGGCCGCGGAAGAGCTGGCGAAGAAGGGCGGTCTCGTACGTGCGGCGAGCCTAGTGACGTGCGCCCGCGAGCTGCTGCACGACACGACGCTAGGGTTTGCGCATGTCCGAGACCCAGGCGCGGGCGGAGGAGCGGCTCGCCGAGGCCGAGCTGCCGGCTCCGGACGTCTCCGTCGTCGTCACCGTCTTCAACGAGGTCGCCTGCGTCGAGGAGCTCTACCGACGCACGGTCTCGGCGCTCGAGCCGGGGCCGCGCACGTTCGAGCTGCTCTTCGTCGACGACGGGTCGACGGACGGTACGTTCGCGACGCTCGAACGACTCCATCGGGCCGATCCGCGGGTGCACGCCGTGCGCTTCAAGCGCAACTTCGGCCAGCATCCCGCGATGCACGCCGGGCTGGCGCGCGCACGCGGCGACATCATCGTGACGATGGACGGCGACCTGCAGAACGCGCCGGAGGACATCCCGCGCCTCGTCGAGGCGGTCGAGGCGGGCAACGACGTCGCCAGCGGCCGGCGCCGCGCGCGCAAGGATCCGCTCGGTCGCGCCGTCCCGTCCCGCGTCATCAACGGGATGCTGCGCCGGTTCACCGGCGTGACGATCTCCGACTTCGGCTGCGCGTTCAACGCGTACCGCCGCAGCGCCGTCGAGCCGATGCTCGGCGCGATCGGCAAGCAGAAGTTCACGAAGGCGCTCGTGCTGTCAGGGGGCGCCAGCGTGATCGAGGTCGACGTCGCGCACGCGCCGCGCCAGGGAGCGTCCCGCTACTCGCCGCTGCGCCTGACCCGCATGGCGCTGCACGTCCTGGCCGGCTTCTGGCCGCAGCCGATCCAGTGGATCGGCGTCGCACTCGGCGTCGTCTGCTCCCTGCTCGCAGTCGCCCTCGGGACGTACGGCGTCGTCTTCTGGATCGGCAAGTCCAACTTCCCAGGCCCGCTCTTCGGCGGCGTCGCCGTGCTGTTCGTGCTCGGCATCCAGGGCTTCATCCTCGCGCTGATCGGCGAGTACCTCGGCCGCATCCAGCGCGACGTCGAAGGCCGGCCGCTCTACACCATCGACCGCGAGCTTTAGGACATGGCTAGGTCGTCGTCAGCTCGCGCGAGGCGGCGGCGATGATCGCGTCCTTCAGCTGATCGTGGAGCGCGCCCTTCCTCAGGAGGGCGACCGCGCCCGCGTCCTTTGCCTTCTCCACGAGCTCCGCCTCGTCGAGCCCGGTGACGAGAATGATGCTCGTCTCGGGACTGCGGCGCCGCAGCCGCTTGGCCGTCTCGATGCCGTCCACCTCCGGCATGCGCACGTCGATCACAGCGACCTCGGCGCCGCCGTCCACGGCGAGCTCGATCGCGGTCGGGCCGTCGCTCGCCGTGCCGATCACCTGGAGTCGCTCGTCGTGGCCGAGTAGCAGCGCGAGCGCGTCGACGAACAGACGGTGATCGTCGACGATGACGACTCGGACGGGGCTCTGCTCGAAGTTTCTGGTCAAGAGGCTCTGGAACCTTAGAGCCAGATTCCCGGCGGCGCACGGTGGCCAAACGCGTAACCTGAGGCGCGCTCATGGCGAAGAGAGTCCTCGTAACGGGTGGCGCGGGCTTCATCCCGTCGAACTTCATCCACCATTTGCTGGCAAAGACGCCGTACGAGGTGATCTCGCTCGATGCTCTCACCTATGCCGGCAACGTCGACAACCTCGCCGGAGCGATGTCGCACGAGCGGCTCTCGTTCGTCCACGGCGACATCAGGGACGCCGACCTCGTGCGCGAAGTCGTCCTGGAGGTGGACGTGATCGTGAACGCCGCGGCGGAGTCGCACGTCGAGAAGTCCATCGACGAGGGGGCGCGCGAGTTCGTGACGACGAACGTCGAGGGGACGCAGATCCTGCTCGACGCCGTGCGCGAGGCCCCGGTGGAGCGCTTCATCCTCTTCTCCTCGAGCGAGGCGTACGGCACCGCCGAATACGCCCCGATGGACGAGGAGCATCCGCTCAAGCCGCGCAGCCCGTACGCCGCGACGAAGGCCGGTGCCGACCGGCTCGCGTACTCCTATTACGTGACGTACGGCTTGCCGGTCGTGATCTTGCGGCCGTTCAACAACTACGGGCCGCGCCAGCATCCCGAGAAGGTGATTCCGCGCTTCATCACCCAGGCGCTGCAGGATCGCGAGCTGACGATCCACGGCGACGGACACGCGAGTCGCGACTGGCTGTACGTCGACGACGACGCCGAGGCGATCGAGGCGGTCATCGCTGCGCCGCTCGAGAACGTCGCCGGCGAGGTGCTGAACGTCGCCACCGGGATCGACATCTCCGTGAACGACATCGCCGACGCCGTCCTCGACGCGCTCGGGAAGCCCTCGTCGCTCAAATCGCACGTGACCGAGCGCCCGGGACAGGTCGACCGCCACATCGGGTCGACGGAGAAGATCGAGCGCCTGACCGGCTGGCGGGCGCGCACGTCGTTCGAGGAGGGCCTCGCGCGCACCATCGCGTGGTACGGCGAGAATGAGGCGTGGTGGCGGGGGATCCTCCAAAGCGAGACCAGGGCAAGCGTCTCCTCGTCCTAGGCGCGGGACCGGCCCAGCTCGGGCTGCTCGCCGCGGCGCGCGCACGGGAGCTGCACGTCATCGCCCTGGACCGCGAGCCGTCGGCGCCCGGCTTCCGCTACGCGGACCGCCGTGCGATCGTGTCCACGGAGGACGAGTCGGCGATCGAACGGCTCGCCGGGGCGGAGAACGTGGCCGGGCTGATCGCGCCGGGCATCGACTGGCCGGTCGCGATCGCGGCCCGCGTCGCGGAGCGGCTCGCGCTCCCGCATCCGATCTCCGCTGAGACGGCAACACTCTCCACGTCGAAGCTGCGCCAGCGCGAGCGCTTCGCCGAAGCGGGCGTGCCGCAGCCGGCGTACGAGGTGTGCTCCGGCCCGGCGGAGGCGGCCGAGGCGGCGCAGCGCATCGGCTTTCCGTGCGTCGTCAAGGCGCCCGACCGTCAGGGGCAGCGCGGGCTCACGCTCGTCGGTTCAGCGGGCGAGATCGAAGACGCAGTGCGAATCGCGCTCGATGCTTCGCGTAGCGCGACGCTGCTCGTCGAGCAGCACGTCGACGGCCGCGAGGTGACCGTCAACGCGTTCTCTGTCGGCGGGCACTTCCACCCGCTGACGGTCACCGACCGTTTGACCGCGTCGCTGCCCGCGTTCGGCGTCGCGCTGACGCATGTCTGGCCGAGCGAGCTCGAGCCCGCCCAGATCGGCGCCGCCGTCGAGGCTGCCTCCGCTGCCGCGCGCGCGGTCGGGATCGCGAACGGGCCGAGCTACACGCAGGTACTCGTCGGGCCCGAAGGGCCGCGCGTCGGCGAGCTGGCTGCGCGGCTCGGCGGCGGGCATGACGCGGAGCTCTGCCGTGTCGCACTCGGTGTCGACCTCAACGGCGCGGCGCTGTCGGCCGCGCTGGGCGAGCCCGTCGCGCCGGCGAGTCTCGCGCCGACCGCGCGCGTCGGCGCCGCCTGCGTGCGGTTTCTCGTCGCGTCGCCCGGCGAGCTGCGCGAGGTCACGGGCGTCGAGGAAGCGTTCGCGCTCGACGGCATCCGAGGAATCCGCATCTACCGTCGGCCGGGCCATCGCTTCGGAGAGCTGCGCCGCGGCGCCGACCGCGCGGGCGCCGTCCTCGCCGTCGGCGAGAGCCGCGAGGAGGCGTTGGAGCGCGCGGCTCGTGCCGAGGCGATGATTCGCTTCGAGGTCGATGTCGAAGCTCTCGTCTAGGCGCGAAACGCTGTTGGGGTTCCAGCCGCCGGCCATCGGCGACGAGGAGATCGCGGCCGTCACGGAGACGCTGCGCTCAGGCTGGCTGACCAGCGGCCCGCGCGCGAGGGAGCTCGAGCAGCGGATGCAGGACTTCCTCGAGGCCGAGCACGTCCTGGCGCTCGCGTCGGGGACGGCGGCGCTGCATCTCTCGCTCGTCGCGCTCGGCGTGGGGCCCGGCGACGAGGTGATCACGAGCCCGATCACGTGGCCCGCGACGGCCAACGTCATCGTCCACACGGGTGCGACGCCGGTGTTCGTCGACGTCCGCGACGACGACCTGAACATCGACGTGGAGCTCGCGGCGGCGGCCGTCACGGAGAGGACGAAGGCGATCCTGCCCGTCGACCTGGCGGGCCAGCCCGCCGACCTCGATCCGCTCATGGCGCTCGGCCCGCCGGTCATCGAGGATGCCGCGCACGCGGCGGAGAGCTGCTATCGCGGCCGCAAGGTGGGTTCGATCGCGGACGCGACGTGCTTCTCGCTGTACGCGACGAAGAACATCGCCGCCGGTGAGGGCGGCCTCATCTCGACGAACCGAGAGGACGTCGCCCACGCGGTGCAGGACCTCCGCCAGATGCGCCGCGGCGACGGCTCGATCTACGACATCCCGGTGCCCGGCTACAAGGCAAACCTGTCCGACGTGCTCGCGGCGATCGCGCTGTGCCAGCTGGACAAGGTCGAGCAGCATCGCGAGATCCGCCGGCGGCAGTTCGGGCTCTACGACGACGCAGTCGCGGAGCTCGAGGGCATCACGCCGCTCGCGCGCGACGACCGCGACGTGCACGCGCTGCATCTGTACATCGTGCGGGTCGACGCCGACAGGGCGGGTGCGACGCGCGACGACTTTCAGCGTGCCCTGCGGGAGGAGAACATCTCCACCTCGATCCACTTCCTGCCGGTGCATCGTCTCACGTACTACCGCGAGCGCTTCACCGACCAGCCGTCGTTGCCGATCGCCGAGCGCGCCGGCGACGACATCATGTCGCTGCCGTTGTCGCCCGCGCACTCGGACGACGACATCGCCGACGTCATCGCTGCGCTTCGCCGCGTGCACGAGCGCTTCACGTCGTGAAACGAATGCGGGTCGGGCCGCACCGGTGACTCAGGCGGGACCGGCCCAACATTCGGGATTAGACGGCGGTGCCGGCGAAGCCCGCACCGCCTCTCAGCGCCGCGGCCGAGGCCGCGGCTGGGTCGTCAGGGTCGTCCTGACGCTGCTGGTCACGGGCGGATGTCTCGCCTACGTCCTGTGGCAGCTCGACCTGCGCCAGACGATCGACATCGTCGTGCACTCGCACCTCGGCTGGTTCTTCGGCGCGGTCGCGATCATGGTCGGCGGCGTCCCGCCGATGGCCTTTCGCTGGCAGCGGCTGCTCGCTGCGCGCGGCGTGCCCGAGAGCTACGGCTGGTGCACGCGCGCGTACTTCGTCTCCTACACCGCGGGCCAGGTGCTGCCGAGCGCCGTCGGCGGTGATGCTTCGCGCATCTATGAGAGCGCACGCCGTCATCCCGGACGCCTCGGCGACATGTCGGCGATCGTCGTCCTCGAGCGTGCGCTCGGCGGCGTCGCGACCCTCACGCTCGCCGCGGTCGGCTTCGCGCTCGCAATCGGGCACTACGACGTCGGCCCGTACCTGTGGATCGAGGGTGCCTTCGTCGCCGGAACGATCGTGCTTGCGATCCTGTTCTTCTCGCGCCGCATGCGCGGCCTGCTGCGCCGCTTCGTGCCACTGTTCCGGCGGCTGCGGCTCGAACGCCCGCTGCGCGCCTTCTACGAGGGCGTGCACGCCTTTCGCGGACGCGGCCGGCTGATGCTGTGGATCTTCGCGCTGACCCTCGCCGTACAGGCTGTTCGCGTCCTTGCGATCTGGATGGGCGGCAAGGCCGTCGGCGTCGACCTGTCGCCGCGGCCGTACTACGTGATGGGGCCGCTCCTCTTCCTCGTGCTGCTCGTCCCCTTCACCGTGAACGGCATCGCCGTGCGCGAGGCGTTCTTCGTCAGCTTCCTGACGCAGCTCGGTGTCGACAAAGAGGCGGCTGTGGCGACGGGATTCCTCTTCTTCGTCGTGACGGTGGCGCTGGCGCTCCCCGGCGCGGTCATCCTCGCCGTAGAAAACCTTCGCCGCGACCGGCCTGAGGTAGCCTCACGCGCGCCATGAACGTCTTGATCACGGGCGGCGCCGGCTTCATCGGCTCGCATCTCGCCGACCGGCTGCTCGCCGACGGCCACGAGGTGCGCGCGCTCGACAATCTCGACCGCCAGGTGCACCGCGACGGCGAGCGCCCGGACTACCTCGACAGCGCCGTCGACCTCCACGTCGGCGACGTGCGCGACCACGACGCGGTGCGGCGCGCGCTCGAGGGCGTCGACGCCGTCGTGCACTTCGCCGCCGCGGTCGGCGTCGGCCAGTCGATGTACGAGATCGAGCGCTACACCTCGATCAACGCGATCGGCGCGGCCGTCGTGCTCGAGGAGGCCGTCGAGCGCCGCGACACGATCCGCAAGCTGCTCGTCGCGTCGTCGATGTCGATCTACGGTGAAGGGCAGTACCGCAATCCGCGCACCGGCGAGTCCGGGCTCGCGCCGCGGATTCGTCCCGAGACGCAGCTGGCGGCCCGCGGGTGGGACGTCGTCGGCGACGACGGCACGCTGCTCGAGCCCGAGCCGACTGCCGAGGACAAGCCGCTGCGACCGACGTCGATCTACGCGATCAACAAGCGCGACCACGAGGAGATGTTCCTCGCCGTCGGCGCGGCTTACGGCATTCCCACGGTCGCACTGCGCTTCTTCAACGTCTACGGCGAGCGCCAGGCGCTCTCGAATCCGTACACGGGTGTCGCGGCGATCTTCTCGTCGCGGCTCCTGAACGACCGGCCACCGGTCGTGTTCGAGGACGGGCGGCAGACGCGCGACTTCATCGACGTGCGCGACATCGCGCGGGCCTGCGCGCTCGCGCTGGCGCAGGACGGCGCAGACGGGCGCACGGTCAACGTCGGCACCGGCGTCCCCACCTCCATCCTCGACGTCGGCGACACCATCGCGCGCGGGCTCGGCAAGGCGATCGAGCCCGAGCTGGTCGCGAAGTACCGCGCCGGCGACATCCGCCACTGCTACGCGGATACGCAGCTGGCGGAACAGCTGCTCGGCTTCCGCGCGGAGATCCCGTTCGAGGCCGGGATGCAGGACCTGCTCGCGTGGCTGGAGGGCCAGGAAGCCGAGGACTCCGTGGACGCGGCGCGTGAGGCGCTCGTCGCGCGCGGCCTCGCGCGTTGACCGACGTCTCGGTCTCGCTCGTCAACACGAACAGCCGCGAGCTCTTGCTCGGGTGCCTCGAGACGCTGCGCGGCACCAACGCTGAGATCGTCGTGCTCGACAACGCGTCGCAGGACGGGTCGGCCGACGCCGTGCGGGCGCGCTTTCCGGATGTGCGTGTCCTCGCACAAGGGTTCCGCGCCGGCTTCGGCGCCAACCACAACACCGTCATTCGCGCGACGAGCGGCCGCTACGTCTACGTACTGAACGAGGACACGACGGCCGACGACTGGGCGTTCGACCGCGTCGTCGCGTACCTCGACGCACATCCGCGCGTCGCCGCGCTCGGTCCGCGCCTCGTGTATCCCGACGGTCGCACACAGGCGTCCGCCTGGCGCTTTCCGACGCCGGCGGTCAGCACGCTCGGGCTGCTGACCGTCGGGAAGGTCGGCGTCAAGCAGTCGGGCAGCGAAGAGCCGCGGGCCGTCGACTGGGTGATGGGTGCCGCGCTCGTGCTCCGCCGCGAGGCGCTCGAGGAGGTCGGGCTCTTCGACGAGGACTTCTTCCTCTACTCGGAGGAGGTCGACCTGCAGTTCCGGCTACGCCAGGCCGGCTGGGCCGTGCACTACTTCCCAGCCGCGACGGTCGTCCACCACGAGTCGCAATTCAGCGCGGAGATCCCGGAACGCCGCATCAACGAGATGTGGCGCAGCCGTCACCGCTACTGGCGCAAGCACCACAGCGGTGCCGGCGCACGCATCGCCGCGCTGGCGACGGGAGGCCAGTACGCGGTGCGTGCGATCGCGGCGCCGCTCGTGCATCGCAACGCGCGGCGCATGCTCTTGCACGCCCGCGACTCATGGCGGGTGCGCGGCCCCGGCCTGCGCGAGCTCGCCGACGAATGGAACGGCCGTGCGGGGACTGCGCCGCCGAATTAGGGGTCTCCCGCTCCTGCTGCTGTCGCTGCCCCTGCTCGGGGTGGCGCGCCTGCTTCCCGCCGAAGGATTAGGGCTCTGGCTACGGCTCGTCGCCGCCTCACTCGTCCTGCTGGTGCCCGGCGCCCTCGTCGCGCGCGCCCTGCGTCTGCGCGGCGCCTCGGCGACGGTTGTGCTCGGCCTCGGTGTGCTCGGGCCGGCGCTCCTGGTCGTCCTGCTCGTCCACAGCTCGATCTGGCTCGCGCTCGTCGTGCTCGCCGTCGTCGCCGCGCTGGCCTTGCCGTTCGCCCTCCGCGTCGTCTCTGGACCGCCCGGCTGGGACACGCTGATGGTCGCGCTTGCCGGCCTCGTCCTCGGCATGTTGCTGTGGCGCGTCGCGGGGGTCGTGAACGGCGACGCGCTCTTCCACCTCGGGCGCGTGCGCAAGCTCGCCGAGCTCGGCGACCTGCACATCCGCACCGTCGACGAGTTTCGCGACGGCGGCTTGCACCCGGGGTACGCGTTTCCGCTCTGGCACGCCTTCCTCGCGCTCGTCTCGAAGCTCGCAGGCGTCGATCCGACGCACGTCGTGCTGCACGAGCCGAGTGCGATCGTCCCGGTCGCGTTCGCCGTCGTGTACGAAGCGGGGGTCGCGCTCTTCCGCTCGACGGCGCTGGGCGTCGCCGTCGTCGCCGCGTCGGTCGCGATCGCGGCGTTCGCGCCGGGGCACGGCGGCTCGTACGTGTTGCTCGGACAGCCGGGAACGCTCGATCGCTACGTGCTCGTCCCCGCCGCCCTGACCCTGTTCTTCCTCTTTCTGCGGCATCCAGGCTGGGCGCTGTCGCTCGCGCTTGCGGCCGCAGGCGTCGAGGTCTTCCTCGTGCACGCGAGCACGGCCGTTTTCCTCGGCATCGTGCTCACGGGCTTCGCGGTCGCCCGTGTGCTGCTTGCGCGGACCGACCTGCGCGCCGCCGTCACGGGCCTGGCGGCGCTGTTTCTACCGGTCGGCGCGGTCCTGGCGTGGCTCTTCCCGATCATCCGTGAAACGGCCTCGCACTCGCCGTCGGCCTCGGAGCTGCAGCGCTCCCT
>JBJMJL010000089.1:0-2527 GCA_045806365.1 Gaiellaceae bacterium | reverse complement strand
GTTCCGGTCTCGCTGGCCGCGAAGCTGCGGCGCAGCCACTTCCTCTTCCTGGGTTACACCATGGCGGACTGGAACCTGCGCGTGATCCTCAACCGCCTGTGGAGCGACCAGCCGCTCAGCTACCGGTCGTGGGCGGTACAGCCGGAGGCGAAACCGCTCGAGCGGGAGTTCTGGCGTCGCCGGGACGTCGACGTGCACGAACTCCCGCTCGAACGCTACGTCGAGACGCTCGCCGGCCACGTCGGACTCGCGCCGGAGGTCGTGTCGGTATGAGCACCTCCGTCGTCGCGCCTCCCTCGCCCTACAAGGGGCTCGCGCCGTTCGAAGACTCCGATCTCGACGCGCTGCTCTTCTTCGGACGTGCGCGCGAGACCGAGGTCATCGCCGCGAATTTGATGGCGGCGCGCGTCACGGTTCTGTACGGCCCGAGCGGCGTCGGCAAGACGTCCGTGCTGCGCGCCGGCGTCGCCTACCGCCTGCACCGGGAGGAGAACGCGCATGTCGTCGTGTTCTCGTCGTGGCCCGGCGATCCGGTCGCAGGGTTGGTCGAGGCTATTGGCGGCTCGGACGCGTCCCTGGTCGACGCGCTCGCAGATGCCGCGGACCGTGCCGGCGGGGACGTCTTCGTGATCCTCGACCAGTTCGAGGAGTACTTCCTCTACCACGAGCACGACAGCGACTTCGCAGATGCGCTCGCGGAGGTCACCGCGCGCCCGGGCGTGCGCGCGAACATTCTCATCGGGATTCGCGAGGAGACCCTCGCGCAGCTCGACGCGTTCAAGGCGGCGGTCCCCACGTTGCTCTCGAACCGCCTGCGCCTCCAGCGCCTCGACCGTGAGTCGGCGCGGGCGGCGATCGTCGGTCCAGTGGGCCGCTACAACGAGCTGGTCGGGGAGGAGCGCGCCGTCGAGCTCGAGCCGGAGTTGATCGACTCCGTGCTGGACGAGGTCGTCGCCGGGCGCGTCGAGCTGAGCGGGGTCAGTCGCGGCGTCGGCGTCGACCACGGTGACGGCGGACGCATCGAGGCGCCGTATCTCCAGCTCGTGATGGCGCGCTTGTGGGATGTCGAGACCGCTCGCGGCTCGCGCATGCTCCGGCTGAGCACACTCCGCGAGCTGGGCGGCGCGACCCAGATCGTCGAAGACCATCTCGAACGCGCCATGGCGGAGCTGTCTGCGCGCGAGAAGGACGTCGCCGCCGCGATGTACACATTCCTCGTCACGCCGAGCGGTACGAAGATCGCGCACGACGTCCGCGATCTCGCCGGCTACGCGGACGTCGACGAGGGCGAAGCGGCGAACGTGCTGCGACGTCTCGGCGCCGAGCGCATCGTGCGGTCCGACTCCGACAATGGAGCGGCCTCGCGGTACGAGATCTACCACGACGTCCTTGCCGAGGCTGTCGTCGCCTGGCGAAACCGGCACAACGCCGAGCGCTCGCTGCACGAAGCGGAGCGCCGTCGTCGTCGCGCCGTCGAGGTGGCAGTCGCAGCGCTCGTCGGCCTCGTTCTCGTCGCCGGGATTGCGATCTACGCTCTCCTGGAGCGCTCGCATTCGCAAGCGGACGCACGCCGAGCGCGGGCGGCGGCGCTTGCCTCCGAGGCATCGATCGAGATGCGACTTGATCCTCAAAAGAGCTTGCGTTCGGCGCTCGCCGCGGCTCGGCTGTACGGCGGTTCCGCACAGGAGAGGGTATTGCGCGAAGCGCTGATCGCGTCGCGCCTACGTGCGGAGCGCCACGTGGGCAAGCCGATTCGCGTGGCGGGATTTTCGCCCGATGGTCGCTGGTTCGTCTCAGGCGATCGCGGCGGGAAGGTGCACATCTACAACGCGCGGTCGTTGCGGCCCGAACGGACGCTCGATCAGCAAGGGCCGGTGAGCGCCGCGGTCTTCAACCCTGACGCGAAAACAATGCTGACGGCCGGCCGCGATGGTTCCGCGCGGCTCTGGCGGGTGGCCGATGGGCGACTGCTGCAGAGGTTTCCTGCGGCAGGAGCGGTTCGCTCGGCGTTCCTCGCGCGGAGAGGGCTCATCGCCGTGACCGTGACCGAGGGCGGAAAGGTGCGTGTGTGGTCGACTCGCACCGGCCGGCTGCTGCGTGCGTTCCCGACACGGGGCGTGCCCCTTCCGAAGCTCGCGGCGGTCGACCCAAGTGGCACGTTGCTCGTGGTTGCCGGCCACGACCGCCACGCGTCCGCCTACTCGCTGGCGGATGGTCGCCGCAAATACCTCCTCGAACAGAAAGGATTCATGCGCAGCATCGCGTTCCGGCGTGACGGCCGGCGCGTGCTGACCGCCGGCTACGAGGGACGAGCGCGCATCTGGGATGCGCGTAGCGGCCAGCTCGTGCGCGAGTTCCGCGGGCCCGATCGCGCCCCGTTGGCGGAGGCGGTCTTCAGCGTGGACGGCGCACATGTAGCGGCGGCCGGAAACGACGGCACCGTGCGAGTCTGGGAGACGGAGACCGGTCAGCCGATCGGCATCGCGGTGGGGCATGCGTACCAGGTGACGCACGTCGCGTTCAACCG
>JBJMJL010000088.1:0-12909 GCA_045806365.1 Gaiellaceae bacterium | reverse complement strand
GTCGCGGCGACGAAGGCCGCGACGTCCGTGGTGCTGCCGCCGCCAAGCGCGACGACGGTCCCGTCGCGGTCGAGTCGCAGCTCCGACCAGAGCCGCTCGGCGACTGCAATCGTCTTGGCCGCCTCGCCTTGCGGAAGCTCGTGCAGCGATGCGAGGCGGGAGCCGAGCGCGACCTGTGCCGCCGCTCCGTAGATGCCGCCGACGTGCGGGTCGCAGACGAGTGCTGCGGGGCCGTCGCCGGGAACGAGCGAGCCGAGCAGTTCGAGCCCGCCGGTGTGGACGCGCACGCCGGCGGCCGCCAGCACGATGTCGTCCGCGTCGTGGACGTGCGCGTCGGCGACCTCGTCGTAGAGCTCCCGACGGCGCTCGTACAACGCGCGGAACTCCGACTCGTCGCTTGCGAGCGGACGGTCGCCGCCGGCGCTGCGCGCCCACGCGGTGTCCGCGTCGACTTCCAGCATGACCGTGAATGCACGCTGGCCGAGCTCGTTGCGGATCGACGGCGTCTGGACCGCCCCGCCGCCGAGCGCGACCACGACGGGATCCGGTAGCCGCAGCGCGGCGATCGTATGTGCCTCTTCCTGGAGGCGGAACTCCGGCTCGCCCCGCTGCTCGAAGAACTCGGGAATCGTCGTGCCGAGGTCGTGCTCGAGGTCGCGGTCGAGGTCGATGAACGGCCGTCCGAGCCGCTCGGCGACCTCGGGACCGAGCGTCGACTTCCCGGCGCCCATGAACCCCACGAGCGCGAGATGCCGGTTCAGCGCGTTCGCGGCTGCCAGTCGATTCGCTCCAGGTACGTCTTGTGAGCGGCGACGAAGTCGGCGAGCGCGTCGCCGCCGAACTTCTCGCGCGCCGCGCGCGCGAGCTCCCACGCGACGCACGCCTCGAGCACCACGGCAAGCGCCTCGATCGCGGCCGTGTCGCTGCGCTCGACGAGAGCCTCGCCGGGCTTGCCCGTCTCCAGGTCGACGGAGCCGAGGGGACGCATGAGCGTCGGCAGCGGCTTCATCGCTGCGCGCACGACGATCTCCTCGCCGTTCGAGACGCCGCCTTCGATGCCACCCGCGCGGTTCGTGTCGCGGTGGAGACCGCGCTCGTCGCGCACGATCTCGTCGTGCGCTTCCGACCCGCGCTTCCCGGCGAGCGCGAAGCCGTCGCCGATCTCGACGCCTTTGACCGCCTGTGTCCCCATCACCGTCGCGGCGAGGCTCGCATCGAGTCGCTCGTCCTTCGTCGCGTACGAGCCGAGGCCCGGCGGCACGCCGTTCGCCCGCACCTCGACGACGCCGCCGACCGTGTCCCGGTCGGCGCGCGCGTCGTCGACGCGCTGCTCGAGGTCGTCGCCGAGGACGCTTCCCTCGACCGCCACGCCGAGCTCGTGCAGCAGCGCCTTCGCGACGCCGCCGGCGGCAACGATCGCCGCAGTGTGGCGCGCGCTCGCGCGCTCGAGCGCGTCGCGCGTATCGGCAAGCCCGAACTTGAGCGCGCCCGCAAGGTCGGCGTGGCCGGGCCGAGGCAGCGTCACCGCCTTCGTCCCCTTGCCTGACGGATCGCCTTCGGGCGGCCACGGGCTCATCCCCCACTTCCAGTTCTCGTGGTCCCGGTTGCGCACGACGAGGGCGAGCGGCGTGCCGAGCGTGCGGCCGTGCCGCAGGCCGGCAAGCACTTCGACCGTGTCTTCCTCGATGCGCTGCCGCGGACTGCGTCCGTAGCCCTGCTGACGGCGGCGCAGGTCCGAGTCGATCGCCGCGCGATCGAGCGTCAGCCCGGCCGGCAGCCCGGTCACGATCGCGACGAGGGCCGGGCCGTGCGACTCGCCCGCAGTGACGAGGCCGAGGCTCACGGCCGAAGCGTACTTCTGCTCAGTTCGCCGCTCGTCCTCACCGCTCGGCGGCACGGGAGACCAACGAGCTCTTCAACGCCGTGCGTGCGGGCTCTTCCCATTCAGGACGTCCGCAACGCCGCGCGCATCACGTCGACCGGCGCCGGGATCCCGGTCCAGAGCTCGAAGGAAGCGGCCCCCTGCGCGAGGAGGACCTCGATCCCGTCCACGACGCGCGCGCCCCCGTCCTGCGCCGCGCGCGCGGTCGCCGTCGCGGGGTATGGCAGGTCGACGAGCGTCTGGCCCGCATGCAGGTCGACGAGCACCTCTTCCCGCTCGGAAGTCGCGTTGACGACCAGGTCGGCCTCGGCGACGTCCGGTGGCCACGCCGTCCGGCGGGAGAAGCGTGACGCGGCGGGGAGCGCGGCGGCGAACGCCGCGGCCGCGCCGCCGTCACCGAGGATCGCGGCGCGCTGGAAGTCGAGGTCGGCCAGCACCGCTGCGTCGGTGCTCGTCCCCTCCAGCTTGCCGTCGCGGACGATGAGCGTATTGACGGACGGGACGTCGGCGCCGATGAGCTCGGCCACGGCGAGCTTGTGCGGCGTCGTCACGTTCGCACCCCCGAAGGCGAGCGCGACCAAGCCACGCAGCGCGTCTCCGAGTTCGTTGCTCTGCACGCGCAACGCGACGTAGGTCCAGTCGAGGCCGCGTGCCGCGAACGCGGCGTTCTGCATCAGGGGAGAGAGGGAAGCGGAGACGGGGTCGCCGAGGAGGGCGACGATCACGGCCCGCCGTACCCGTGCGCGTTCGCGTAGTCCTGGAACGCCTTGAAGCTCGCGGTGAAGAAGTGATGCTTCTTGTCGGGCTTCCGCACGAAGTAGAGGTAGTTGACCTTCGCCGGATGGGCGGCCGCCTGCATCGAGGCGAGCCCCGGGTTCGCGATCGGCGTCGGCGGCAGGCCGGCGTTCTTGCGCGTGTTGTAGGGCGAGTCGCTCTCGAGCTGCGACTGGTGAATCGACTCCGTCGGCGGGATGTCGAGGCCGTACCGCAACGTCGCATCGATGCCGAGCGGCATCCCGGCATGCAGGCGGTTGTAGATGACGGCCGAGACGAGCTGCCGCTCGTCCGGCGAGAGCGTCTCCTTCTCGACCATCGACGCGATCACGAGCACGTCGTACGGAGTCAGGTTCTTACTGCGCGCGAACGCGAGATCGAGCTTCTTCCAGTTCTCGCAGAACGCGCCGAGCTGCTCGCCGGAGAGCTGCCTCGAAGTCGTCTGCGGGAAGAACTCGTACGTCGCCGGGAAGAGGAACCCCTCGATCGTCGACACCTTGCCGTGGAAGCACGGCGGCACGCTCGGCGTGCGCGTCACCGCCAGATACGTGCGGCGCGCGATACGTGGGCGCACGTGCCGCTTGCGCTGCGCGATCTTGGCGACGGCGGCCACGCGCTCGGCCATCTCGTCGCGCGTGAAGCCCTCGGGGAACACGATGTGGAAGGGCTTCGGCATTGCGATGACGGTTTCGACGGTGCCGGTCGCGGTCGTGCGCGTAACGGTTCGGTAGACGAGCGTGCTGGAGCTCGTCGTCGGCCCCACGGCGGCTTTCTCATCACCTCCGCCGCCGATCGCTGCAACGGCGAGCCACCCCAGGCCGCCGAGCAGCAGCAGGAGCACGGTCAGAGCGGCGACGCGGCGGCGCGCGACCTGTCGCGGATCGGGCCGGCGCGGCGGGGGTCCCGGCCGCGGCGGGATTACGCCTTGGCGCTCGCCCACGCGAGGTAGCTCGAGAGCAGGTGCGCGGCCGCGCGCGCGTCCTCCTCCGCCGAGGCGGATGTCATCTGTTCTGCGAGGTCGGTGGTGAAGCGCTCGTCGAACGGAACCACCGGGACGCTCGTTGCACGCGACAGCTCCGCCATGAACGCTTCGGCTTCACCCGCCTGCTCGCCGCGCTCGCCGCGCAGCGTCAACGGCAGCCCGACGACGACGCGCTCGGCGTCGTGCTCGCGGATCAGCTCGACGATCCGTGCGACGTCCCCGTCCTTCACCACTCCAAGCGGACGCGCGATCGTGCCGGTTGGATCCGAGACGGCGACGCCGGTGCGCGCCCGGCCGTAATCGAGCGCCAGCACCCTCACTTCAGCGCGGCGACGATCGCCTGTTTTCCCGCCTCGAGTGCGTCGCGCAAACCAGCGGGGTTCTTCCCGCCGGCCTCGGCGAGCGTCGGCCGCCCGCCGCCTCCCCCACCGATGTGCCGGCCGATCTCGCGAACGAGCTTCGACGCGTCGAGCCCTTTCCCGACCAGGGAGTCGTCGAGATTGATGACGAGGTACGCGCGCCCGTCGTCGACCGAGCCCACGATCACCCCGGCCGCCTTCTCCTGGCGGCGCAGGCGATCGGAGAGGTCGCGCAGCTGCCCGCCCTTGACCGCCTTAGTCTCGGCGAGGACGACGTCGCTCTCGCGCTCGAGGATCGTGAAGTCGGCCGCAGGCTCGCCCTTCGGCTTGCGTGCTTCCCTGCGTGTGCTCTCGAGCTCGCGTCGCAACTCCGCGCTCTCGCGGAGCGCGCCGTGTAAGTAGGCGTATGCCTCGCCGGACGTGACCGCTTCGATGCGCCGAGCGCCCGCACCGACAGAGCTCTCCGACAAGATCGCGAACGGCCCGATCTCGGCCGTCCAGCGCACGTGTGTCCCCCCGCAGAGCTCGCGCGAGTAGCCCGGGATCTCGATCACGCGCACCTGGTCGCCGTACTTCTCGCCGAACAGCATCATCGCGCCGAGCTTGCGCGCCTCCTCGAGCGGCGTCACGAAGGCGCGCACGGGCAGGTTTTGGAAGATCTTCTCGTTCACGCGCCGCTCGACCTCCGCGCGCTCCTCCGTCGTCAGTTGTTGCGGGTGCGTGAAATCGAAGCGCAGCTTGTCGGGACGCACCGCCGAGCCCGCCTGGCGTACGTGGTCGCCGAGCACGTCCTGCAACGCCTTGTGCAGGAGATGCGTTGCGGTGTGGTTCGCCATCGTCGGGAAGCGATGGGACCACGAGACGACAGCGCGAACGCGGTCGCCTTGGGCGAAGCCGCTTCCTTCGAACACGAGCACCTGGTCGTCGCCTTCCAAACGGATCGCTTCGCGCAGGGCGGCTTCGACGCCGCTCTCCTCGTGGATCAGCACGCCGTCGTCGGAGACCTGCCCGCCGCCGGCCGCATAGAACGGCGACTCGTACAGCTTCGCCTCGAAGGTGCCGTCGCCGCGATCGTGAAACGCCGAAACGGCGGTCAGCACGTCGGTCTTCTCGTAGCCGACAAAGTCGGACTTCGGCCCCTCGACGCGGAAGTCGACGGCGACCGCCGCACGTGAACGTTCGCGCTGCTGCTCCATCAGCTTCGTGAACTCCTCCTCGTTGACCCCGAGACCGCGCTCGCGCGCAAGCTCCTGCGTCAACTCGAGCGGGAAGCCGTACGTATCGTGCAGCCGGAACGCATCGTCGCCGGAGATGTCGCCGCCCTTCTGCGCGACGTCGTCGAACAGCCGCATGCCGCGCGCGAGCGTTTGGCCGAAGCGCTCCTCCTCGGCCGCGAGGATGCGGTGGATGTCGTTGCGGTGCTCAGCGAGCTCCGGGTAGCCCGACTTCATCTCGTCGATCACGACGTCGGCGAGCCGCGCGAGGTACGGCGGCTCGAGCCCGACACGACCGGCCTGCTGCACGGCGCGCCGGATGATCCTGCGCATGACGTAGCCGCGCTCCTCGTTCGACGGCGCGACGCCGTCGGCGGCGAGGAACGTCATGCCGCGACCATGATCGGCGAGGATGCGGTGCGCCTTCGTCGCCTCGGGCGAGTCGCCGTACGCGACGCCGCTCTCGTCGGCGATCCAGCGCATGATCGCCTGGTAGATGTCGGTTTCGTACACCGTCATCACGTTCTGCAGGATGGCGGCCGTCCGCTCGACGCCCATGCCCGTGTCGACGTTCTGCTTCGGCAGCGGCGTCAGCTTTCCGTCCGCGTGCAGCTCGTACGACATGAAGACGAGGTTCCAGAACTCGAGGAAGCGCTCGCAGCGCGTGCAGCTCGGCTTGCAGTCGGGCTCGCCGCAGCCGTGCTCTTCGCCCCAGTCCCAGTACATCTCGGTGTCGGGGCCGCACGGCCCGGGACCGCCGACCCACCAGAAGTTCTCCGCGCGCGGAAGCAACACGATCCGCTCGACGGGCTGGCCGATCTCGCGCCATTTCTCGTAGGCGACCTCGTCCTCACCCAGCCCGAGCTCCGAGTCGCCCGCGAACACGCTGACCCAGAAGCGCTCCGGATCGAGCTTCAGGTGCTCGAAGACGAACTCCCAGGCGAGCTCGATCGCGCCCTCCTTGAAGTACTGGCCGAACGAGAAGTTGCCAAGCATCTCGAAGAACGTGAGGTGCGAACCGTCGAGCCCGACCTCGTCGATATCGGGGGTACGGAAAACCTTCTGCACCGTCGTCAGCAACGGCGCCGGCGGCTGCTCACGCCCGAGGAAGAACGGCATCAGCGGCTGCATCCCGGCGCTCGTCAGCAGCGTCGACCGGTCGTCGGCGCGCGGGATCAGCGGCGCCGAGGGCCGGAACGTGTGCCCCTTCGACTCGAAGAATGCGCGGTACCCCGCGCGCAGCTCTGCCGACGTCTGCATCGGGTCGATTGTAGGGGCGGCTACGTGACGGCCTTGCGGGCGACGAAGACCGTGCTGTGGCGGCGAACACGCAGGGGCTCGCCGAGCGGCGGCATGCGCACGAGCGATCCGAGTGCGTCCCAGCTCGCGGCGAACGTCCGGATTGTCGCGTCGTCCATCGTGGCCCAGCCGTGTGCGTCGCGACGCTCGACGCGTGCGAAGTGGCGTCGCAGAGCCTCCTCGCCGTTCTCGCTGCGAAACGTGAAGCTGCGGATCGACGTCGCGCGGCGGGCGAGGTTCCACAGCTCCTGGAGGTGGTCGACGGCGTTGGTGACCGCGACGAGGACCCCGCCGGCACGAACGACACGCGCGAGCTCGGCGAGCCCGCGATCGAGGTCGGGCACGTGGTACAGCATCCAAGCTGCGACGGCCGCGTCGAACTCACCGTCCTCGAACGGCAGCGCCTGCACGTCGCCGACGTGCGCGTCGATGCCCCTCCCGCGCTGGAGCTCCACCATCTGCGCTGACTGGTCGATCCCGACGACGTTGACGCCGAGCTCTTCCTGGAGCCGCTCGGCAAGCTCCCCTTCGCCGCCGCCGACCTCGAGGACGCGGCGCGGTTTCGCCGCGGCGACGGCCTCGAATGCGAACTGGCGCGGATCGTCGCCTTCCGCGTCCTCGTACGCCGACTTGCGCGCGCGGAGCTTCTCCGGCGTCGCGTACTGCTCGCGGACGAACGCCGCGTCGTCGACGCTCACCGACGGGCGGCCTTCGGCTCCGGTTCCTCCTCGGCCGCGATCTCCTCGCGGATCTTCTCGAGCGAGCGTCGGATCAACCGCGAAACGTGCATCTGCGAGATGCCGACCTGCTGCGCAATCTGAGACTGCGTCAAGCCCTCGAAGAAGCGCAGGTGAAGGATCCTGCGCTCACGCTCGTCGAGCACGCGGAAGCCGGGCGCAAGCACCGCACGGTCCTCCGAGACGTCGTACTGATGCTCCTCCGTTCCGATCGACTCGAGCGGGTCGAGCTCCTCGCCGTCCTCCTGGCCGCCGCCGGAAGACAGCGACAGCGACGAGTACGCCCGGCCCGACTCGAGCGCCTCCAGCACCTCCTCTTCCTCCGCGCCGGCTGCCTTCGCCAGCTCGGTGATCGTCGGCGAACGCCCGAGCTGCACCGTCAACTGCTCGACGAGACGCGAGAGCTGGACGTTCAGCTCCTGCAACCCGCGCGGGACGCGCACCGACCAGCCCTTGTCGCGGAAGTGCCGCTTGATCTCCCCGATGATGTTCGGCGTCGCGTACGTCGTCAGCTCGACGCCCCGATTGAGGTCGAAACGGTCGATCGCCTTGATCAGCCCGATGGCGCCGATCTGGACGAGGTCCTCGAGCTGCTCGCCGCGGTACGAGTAGCGTCGCGCGAGCGAACGGACGAGCGACATGTACTGCTCGATCAGCTGTTCGCGCGCCTGGAGGTCACCGTCCTCGTGGTAGCGACGCAGCAGGACCTTGTCCGACTCGTTCATCGCCCCGCCTTCTGCGTCTGGACGCGCTTGGTCAGCTCGACCCACTCCGCGCCTTCCCGGTCTTCGATCTCGACGCTGTCGCAGACCGTCGAAAGGATCCGCGAGAGGGTCAGTGCCTCGGCGCCGCCGCGCTCCAGGTCGTTGCGCACGGACGCAAGCGGCCCGACGGTCGTGTGCAGCTCGCCGTCGAGCACCTTGACGCGAACCGTCACGTCGTCGTCCCCGCGCGCACGCTCGAGCAAGGCGTCGAGCGCGAGCTCGAGGTCTTCGAGGATCTCGAACGTCAGGTCGAGGCGCACGGCGAGGCCGCCCAGCACGAGGTGGGCGACGCGATGGAACGCCTCGTCGCCAGGCATCGTCAGTGCGATCTCGTCACCGCTCAACGTGTCCCTCCAGTCGACCCCGTTGGGTACAACGAAGAAGCGGCGCGCTGGGTTCCGCCCGGGTGAGCGCTAGGAAGTTCACCCGCTCGGGATGTTAGGGACTGCGGCGGATCACGCCGGCTCCGACGACCGCGTCGCCCTCGTACAGCACGGCTGCCTGGCCCGGCGCGACGCCGTAGCTCGGCTCCTCGAGCTCCAAGCGAAACCCCCGCGGAGTCGCTTCCACGCGTGCCGACACGGGGCGGGAGCGGTAGCGCAGCTTCACGTCTGCGCGCGTGACGGGAACGTACAACCGGCCGGCGACGTCGACGTCCGTGCGCGCGAGCGACGCGCGGGTACCGACGACGACCGTGTTCGTTCGTGCGTCCGAGCTCAGCGTGTAGAGCGGCTCACGCGCGGAGACGCCAAGGCCCTTGCGCTGGCCCGGCGTGTACCGCCAATGACCGGTGTGGCGTCCGAGCTCGCGGCCCTCCTCGTCGACGATTGGCCCGTCCTGTGCCGCGAGACCGTTGCGACCGAGGAAGGCCCGGTAGTCGTCGCCGGCGAGGAAGCACGCCTCCTGGCTCTCGCGTCGCCGCGCGACGGCGAGACCGGCTCGCTCCGCCTCCGCTCGCGTCTCGGCCTTCGTCTGGTCGCCGAGCGGGAAGGCGATCCGCTCGAGGTAGCGCGGCTCCAGTCGCGCGAGCATGTACGACTGGTCCTTGTCGCGATCGACGGCCCGCGCGAGCAGACGGCGTCCGTCCCGCTCGACGATGCGCGCGTAGTGCCCGGTGACGAGCGTGTCGGCCCCAGCGCGCCGGGCGAACGCGAGCAGCTGCCCGAACCGGAACGAGCCGTTGCAACGGATGCACGGGTTCGGCGTCTCGCCGCGTGCGTAGCCGTCCACGAACGGATCGACGACAGCCCGTCGAAACTCGGCGCGCAGATCGAGCGTGACGTGTGGGATGCCGAGCGCGTGGCACGTCTCGCGCGCGGCGATGACCGCCTCCGGTGAGCAGCACGCACGTTCGGCATCGGGTCCCTGCGGATCGAGCCAGAGCCGCAGCGTGACGCCGATCGCGTCCGGCAGCGAACGCAGCAGCGCTACGGCGCTGTCGACGCCGCCGCTCATCGCGACGGCGGCCCGTCCCGGCGAGCGCTCGGCTCGAACGGCCGGTCCGATCGCGTTCGCAAGGGCGTCGACGGCAAGTGTCTCGCCACCGACGGCGGCGGCCTCGAGCAGTGTCAGCCCGATCAGCGAGCGCTCGAGCCCGGGGGTCTCGGCCTCGACGATGCGGTCGCCGTCGAGGGTCAGCCGGACGAGCGCGAACTCAGATCCGCGTGACGAGTCTCCCAGCAGCTGCCTCACGCAGCCACCGTAGCGAGGGCGCCCAGACCCTGCCGTGACTCACGCCCGCTGTGAACCTGGACTTGCCAGGTGGGTGCCCTGCCGGTTTCGGCGAACCGCCTCGCCGGACGCAGGCTCCCTCAGCAGTGGTGTTGGTTCTACGTTGGAATGCGCGAGCCACGAACAGGATCGGGCAGACGGAGAGTAGCGCCTACTTCGCGAAGCGCCACTGGATCGTCTGCGTGCCGTGGAGGTCGAGCCGGTTTGCGAGGGCCTTCGTGACGTCGAACTCGCGGCCGGGGACGTTCGGACCGCGGTCGATCACCTGCGTCAGCACTTCGTGGCCGTGGTAGCGGATGTACAGGCGCACGCCGCACGGCAAGACCGGGTGCGCGACGCCCTGCGTCGTCTCCAGGAAGGGACGGCCGCACGCGGTGCGCGCGTGCGCAGCCGTCGGTCCGTACGGCGCAGCGCGTCCTGTGTAGTAGCCGTTCTTCGTGCCCGGAACGACGACCGCGCTCGGCAGGTTCCTGTCGCTGCCGGTGTCGCGCCGCGTGATCGCGACCGCCGCGATCGCCGCGACGAAGCAGATGCCGGCCAGCCAGACGGTGCGCTGGACGAGGACGTGATTCACAACGCCGCGACGCGCAGCAGATCGCCGAACGCGTCACGCACGAGGCCGTCGAAGTCGGCCGGCAGCGTCCCGTCGGGGCCGGCGAACTCGCGCAGGTACATCAAGAGGTAAGCGCGCTCCTCGTTCCGCGCGACGTCGTCGGTCGCGTGCTCGCGCACAACGCGCTCGAGCTCCCAGAGATTCCATTCACGCGGCTCGGCCGGCGGCGGGAGGTACGCGACGGTCGGCTCGGGCTCCGACTCCGGCTCCGGCTTCGGTTCGGGCTCTGGTTCTGCCTGCACCTCGGGCTCCGGCTCGGCCGACGGCGGCGGCGGCGATGGCGCCGGGACGACCCTCGGCTCCGGCCGCACGATCACGCGCGGCCCGGGCTCCGGGTCTGGGGCAGACGGGGCCGAGACCGGCGCCGGCCGCACCTTGGCCTGCCGTGCCCAGAGCACGAGCTCGACCGCCGCGACGAGCAGCCACGCGGCTGCCACGAGGAGGATGATCTCCCACGTACCGACCCGCTCGATCCCGGCGACGACCGCGACCGCGACGATGAAGCCGGCCTCGATTAAGAACCGCGGGCCGAGGACCACGGGGGGATCCTACGACTGCTCTTCGTCTTCGTCCTGTGACTCGTCGGCGGCGACAGGCTCGGACGTCTCCTTTGCCGGCTCGACCGACGAGACCGGCGGCGCGGCTGCAACCGCGGGCGCCGGGCGCGCAGCCGCTGCGGGCGGCGTGCGCGTTGCTTCGATGGACTCCTTCGCTGCCTCGACGATCGCTTCGCCGACGCGCTTGATGTCGTCGTCACCGAGACCGGCGGCGGCGAGCAGCTGCTCGGTGCCGCTCTGGGCGCGGCTGAGGACGGCCGCGGCCTGCGCGCGCGCCCATTCGAGCGTCTGCTCGACCTCGGCTCGCGCCGAATTCGTCAGCTCGGTCGCCTGGTGGCGTGCCTGCTCGAGCAGCCGGTTGCCCTTGGCCTCGGCCTCGCGCAGCTCCTGCGTTGCGTCACGGTTCGAGTTGGCGAGCAGCTCACGCGCCTCGTTGCGGGCGCTGTTGAGCACCTCGGCGCGCTGGCGCTCGCTCTCTTGGCGGAAACGCTCGATCTCCGCTTCGCGGTCCTGCTGCTCGCGGCGGCGGCGGCGAACCTCTTCCTCCGTCTTCGAGAGCTGGGCTTCCGAGGCCCGCTGTGCGTCGGCCTCGAGAGTGTCCGCGAACTCGGCGGCAGCGCGGATCAGGTGGAGCGCGTCCATCCGTACCGCGTGGCCGGTAGGTTCGACCGTCTGGCCGCTGCGGCTGGCCGCCTGGAGCACGCG
This sequence comes from Gaiellaceae bacterium, assembly GCA_045806365.1. GTDB lineage: Bacteria > Actinomycetota > Thermoleophilia > Gaiellales > Gaiellaceae > 3-1-20CM-4-69-9. Next base: position 1,292 of record JBJMJL010000088.1, on the reverse strand, counting down.
CAGCTGCGCCTGCAGCTGACCGGCGTGCCGCCGGAACGACTCGAACGCCTCCGCGACCGCGTCGGCGTCGTAGCCGTCGCCCTTGTGCGGAAGGTCTTCGAGGCGCGGGAGCGCGGTGAGTGCGGGCTGTTGTCCTGGTTCCTGGGTGGCCATCTGCGGCTAGCTCGTCAACAAAGGTACAGGTTTCATCGGCCGGGTTTCTGTCGCCCGTTAGCCGACTGCGCCTGCAGTCTGATTCCAAGCTCGGACAGGCGTTCCTCCGTCGTCGGTGCCGGCGCACCGGTGAGCGGATCCGAGCCGCTCGCCGTCTTCGGGAAGGGGATGATCTCGCGGATGTTCGCCTCGCCGGCGAACAGCGCGACGAAGCGCTCGATCCCGAGCGCGAAGCCGCCGTGCGGCGGCGCACCCATTTGCAGCGCTTCGAGGAACCAGCCGAACTTCGCCTGCGCCTCATCCTCCGTCATGCCCATGGCGCGGAAGACGCGCTGCTGAAGCTCCTGCCGGTGGATCCTGATCGAGCCGGAGCCGAGCTCCCAGCCGTTCCAGATCAGGTCGTAATGCTGGCTGAGCGTGCGGCCGGGGTCGCTCTCGATCAACTCGTCGTGCCCGTCCCGAGGGCTCGTGAACGGGTGGTGGACGAACGTCCAGTTGCCGCTCTCCTCGTCCTGCTGGAAGAGCGGGAAGTCGACAACCCAGAGCAGCTCGTCGCGCGACTCGTCGATCAGCCCGAGCTCCTCCGCGAGCTGACCGCGCAGCGCACCGAGCACGCGCTCGACCATCGACGGGCTGTCGGCCGCGAAGAGAACGGTCGAGCCGGGCGGAGCCGCGAATGCGGCGAGCTCCTGCTCCGAGAGGAACTTCGCGATCGGCGAGCGCAGCTCGCCGGACTCGTCGACGACGAGGTACGCAAGCCCCTTCGCTCCCCACTCCTTCGCGAACTCCTCGAGCCTTTGCAGATGCGCGCGGGTGAACGCAGTCGGCGCGACGACGTAGCGCACGCACGGCGCGTTCGCGAACACGCCGAACTCGGAGCCGCGCGTGACGTCCGTCGCCTCCTGGATCTCGAGTCCGAAACGCACGTCCGGCTTGTCGGAGCCGTAGCGCAGCATCGCGTCGGCGTAGGAGAGGCGCGGGAGCGGGCGTCGCGGTGGCTCCCGCCCGACCGCTTCGAAGGAGGCGACGACGACACGCTCCAGCACTTCGAGCACCGCCTCGCGGGTCGGGAATGCGAGCTCGAGGTCGAGCTGTCGGAACTCGAATTGCCGGTCGGCACGCAAATCCTCGTCCCGCCA
>JBJMJL010000087.1:0-3914 GCA_045806365.1 Gaiellaceae bacterium | reverse complement strand
TGCATATAACCGGCCAGCACGACGAGCTCGACGCCCCGCAACCGCAGCCAGTCGGCCATCTCGCGGTCGCGCGCTTCGCGAGTCTCGTATGTGCTCTGCTCGAACACGCGCGCGGGAACGCCTGCGGCTTCGGCGCGCCGTAGCGCGGGGGCTTCGCGGCGGTTCGACGCAACGGCCGCGATCGGAAGCCCCGCGTCGAGCAGTGCCTGAAGGTTCGTCCCCTCGCCGGAAACGAGGACGCCGATCACACGAGCTCCCCGATCACGAGCACGTCGGCCGGCGGTTCGGGGACGACCGCACACAGCCCGATGCCGGCGTTGAACACGCGGCGAACCTCGTCCTCGCCGACGCCGCGCTCCGCGAGCCAGGCGAACGCGCGCGGGCGTTCCCAGCTCTCCCAGTCGATCCGCGCGCCGACGTCTTCCGGCAGCACGCGCGAGAGATTGCCGACGATTCCGCCGCCCGTGACATGCGCGAGGGCGCGCACGTCTGCGCGCGCGCGTAGCTCGCGAATGTCCTGGAGGTACAACCGGTGGGGCGTCAGCAGGAGATCCGGATCCGGCTCTTCATCGCCGAGCAGCGCGCGCACGAGCGAGAAGCCGTTCGTGTGCAGCCCGCTCGACGGAAAGCCGACGACGCTGTCTCCGCGCTTGCACCGCGAGCCGTCGATCACGTCGTCACGGTCGACGATGCCCACGCACGTCCCCGCGAAGTCGAGCTCGTCGGCTTGGTAGATGCCCGGGAGCTCCGCGGTCTCGCCGCCGATCAGCGCGCAGCCGGCTTGGCGGCAGACGTCGGCCGCGCCGTCGACGAGCTCGGCGACCTGCTCCTGGTCGATGTGCGCGGCCGCGACGTAGTCGAGCAGGAAGAGCGGCTCGGCGCCGCTGCAGAGCACGTCGTTGATGCAGTGCGCCGCGAGATCCATGCCGGCCCAGCGCAGCCGGCCGGCGCGGCGCGCGAGCATGAGCTTCGAGCCGACGCTGTCCATCGACGCGGCCAGCAGGCGGCGGTCGTCCAGTGGATAGAGCCCGGCGAACGCGCCGAAGCCCACCGTTCCCGTCGACTCGACGGCCGCCCGGAGGCGGCCGACGATCGACTCCGCTGTCGCGAGTGAGACGCCCGCGGCCTCGTACGTCTTTCCGGACAAGAGAGCCCGAGTCTAGAGCCGCAGGCGGCGGGCCCTCGAACTGACGTCGTCAGGGCGAGCGGCCCACCCGCTTGCCGTTCTTGTCGACTGCGTACGCCCCGGCGACCGGGCCTTTCGGAACTGCGGTCGTGGAGTAGACGTTCCCGCTGACCGGCACCGTCAGGACGACCGTGCCGTCCGGCCGGAAGAACTCCACCGCGGCGATGCCGTCGGCCGCGAAGCCTTCGGCGCGGTACAGCGACAACTCGCGGACGTCGTGGCGCGTTCCCTCGTAGACGGAGAAGTCGAGGATCGGGCTCCCCGCCGTCGGGAAGCCCCCGCGCGGACAGATGACGGAGCCCGGGCTTCCGAGCTTCTCCGCGGGCCCGACGCCGAAGCACGGGTCGCCGTTCGCCTGCTCGAGCCGGTACAGCACACGCCCGTGTCGGACCGCCAAGACGTAGCCGGTCGTGATGCGCGTCCACCGAGTGCGGAGGCCGCGGATCGCCAGCGGGCGACCGCGATTGGAGAGTGTCGCGTCGTCGTGAGAAGCGCTGCCCTGCGTCGCCAGGACGCCGGTGACGGCGGCCGCCGCGGCGACGGCGAGCGCAAGCGTCAGCTTGACGTTTCTGCTCATCCGATCGCCCCCGCATTGACTTGCGACACGCCCGCGTACCAGGTGACCTGAGCTCGAAGCGAGCCGCCCATCCCGAGCTCGGCCGGCTGCACGTACACCGTGTTCGAGGCTTTCGACGTGAAGCGGCCGCGGATTCGCTCGTGATTCTCGAACCCGTACAGCACCACGCCGGTCGTGTTGTAGTTCCAGTCACAGCCCGGATAGCACGTCTTGGCGACGCCGACGTTGAACCACGAGCCGTACCAGCTGCAGACCTCGCCGCGCGAGTACCAGCAGCCGGTGTTCGTCGACGTGCCCTCGCCGAGGTAACCGTAGGAGGAGCAGCTCGGCCAGCACCAACCTGCTTCAGCGGACGACGTTCGTGCAAACGCGGCGACCGCTGCAACACACGCAACTGCAATGAGGAGTTTCATGACGATCAGGATGCGTGCGCATCGACGGTGCGTCAATTCGCAATTTTGGACACGGCAAAAGTGCCGCAGCCGGCAATAGTCAGCGCACATCTGACGGAGCACGACGCGACTTGCGGCGTCCTCCTTGCGTCCTTGCCTACACGAACAATTCGGCGTGCAACTGCGGCCGTCCCTGGGGGCCATCCGGTACGAACCGGACGATCGTCTCGCCCACGATGACGCTGTCTTCCGTGTACGGCGCCGCGAGGAGCTCGCCGAGCGTCGCGGCTTTCAGCTCGGGATCGTCGGCGCGCAGATGCAGCTCCGCGAGCTGCAGGTCGGATCCTTGCGCGAGCACCTCGTCGAGCCAGTCGCGCGGCGGGTGCAGCTCGAGGCGATAGCCGGCGTTCGTCGACACGAACGTGCGGCGCCCGCCGTGCTCCTGCACCCGGAGCTCGCGCACCTCCGCGCGCGCGAGCGTCGCGACGAAGTCGTCCTCGTCGAGGGCGAAACCGAGGTGGTCGACGCGCGGCAGTTCCCACTGCCCGGGCTGGACGACCACGTTGACGGCTCCCCGCTCCAGCTCCGACAGGCGAAGCTTGAAGCCGATGCGCTCGAGCTCCTCCCAGCCGTGGCCGGCCTCGAACGACGTCGTGTCCTCACCGATCCGCCCGTGCCGCGCGACGAGAGTGAACCCGAGCTTGCCGATGTAGCGCGCCTCGACCTCGCGCACCTTGCTCGTGACGAGGTGGTAATGAAAGAGGTGCATGGGGGACATGATCGCTCACCTCTCGCCCAACACGAGCTGGACCTTCGATCCGCTTCAGGTGCTGCCGACGCTCCTCGTCGCGGCGCTCTACGCGCGCCGCGTGCTCACCTTGCGCGAGCGCGGCACGCCGGTGCCCGGCTGGCGCGTCGCCCTGTTCGCGACGGGGATCCTGACGCTGCTCGTGGCGTTCGTGTCCCCGGTGCACGAGCTCGGCGAGCAGATGTTCTCGTTCCACATGCTGCAGCACGTGCTGCTCGGCGACATCGCGCCGCTGGCGCTGCTCGGCGGGCTCACCGGCCCGATCCTGCGACCGATCCTCGCGTGGCTGCACCGCCTGCGCTTCCTCGCGCATCCGTTCGTCGCATTGCCGCTCTGGGCGGTGAACCTGTTCGTCTGGCACCTCCCCTTCCTGTACGAAGCCGCAGTCCGGCACGACGTGGTGCACGCGCTCGAGCATTTCTGCTTCTTCGCCGGCGGCCTGATCATGTGGCTGCCGGTGGTCGAGACGCTTCCCGCCCCGGAGTGGTTCGGCACCGGCGCGAAGCTCGGCTACATCGCCGTCGTGCGCGTCATGGAAACGATCCTCGGCAACGTCTTCTTCTGGTCCGGGACGGTCTTCTACTCCGTGTACCAGCACCAGAGCCGCTTGTGGGGGATGTCGCCGCTGGGCGACCAGGGACTCGCGGGCGCGGTGATGATGATCGAGGGGTCGATCGTGACGCTGGTCGCCATCGCATGGCTCTTCCTGCGCATGGCGGGGGAGGGAGAGCTGCGTCAGCAGCTCCTGGAGCTGGGGCTCGACCCACGAACGGTCAAGCGCGCCGTTCGCTACGGCCGCGCGGAGGAGCTGGTACGGCCGCGCTGAATCGAGAAAGCGCCGACCGTGCGCTCATCCGGCGTCCACCACGTCGATCTCGTCGTCTCCTCGATCGGCCGCAGCCTGCCTTTCTACTCCGAGCTGCTCGGCCCGCTCGGCTTTCACACCGTCTC
>JBJMJL010000086.1:0-10196 GCA_045806365.1 Gaiellaceae bacterium | reverse complement strand
TCCGGAGTCGTATTCGTCCCGGGGAACGGATACCGGTCGACGACCACGCTCGGCTCGCCGCCGAAGCGCTTGTAGTCCGCGAACGCCGATGGCGTGAAGATCGTCGTATTCGACGACGCCACGGTTGATGTGCCGCCGCTTCCTCCGCTCGTCGACTGGTCGAGCAGAACCGCCGTGTTCGGCACGAGCGTGTCGATGAGCTCGCCGCCGTCGCCGCTCGCGATGCTCGGAATGAGCACCGCGACGAAAACGCACAGAAGCGCGACGCACGCGCGTCTGCCCGCAATCAAACTCTGCATGGTTCCCCCCGTCAGTCAAGGAGTCAAGGACGTGCGACTTTTGTCCGGCGTATTCGCATCGCAAACGCACCGGCATTGACTGACGATTCAGTCGAACTTTACGCAGCGACACCCGCGCCGTACTTCGAGCGCAGGTAGGCGAGGTACGGCTTCGGATCGATCGTCGAGCCCGTCGCGCGGCGCAGCAGCTCCTGCGGCGCGTACTTGCGGCCGTGCCGGTGCACGTGCTCGCCGAGCCACTCCCGCAAAGCGGCGAACTCCCCGCGCTCGATCTGGTCCTCGAGGTCGGGCACATCCTCGAGGATCTTCTCCCACAGCTGCACGGACATGACCGTCCCGAGGAGGTACGTCGAGAAGTAGCCGATGTGGCCGGACGCCCAGTGGGTGTCCTGTAGCACACCCTGCGCGTCGTTGGGCACGTCGACGCCGAGGTACTCGTGCATCCGCTCGTTCCACACCTCCGGCAGGTCGCCCACCGCGACGCGGCCGTCGACGAGGTCCTGCTCGAGCTCGAAGCGCAGGATGATGTGCATCCCGTACGTCACCTCGTCTGCCTTGATGCGGATCAGCGACGGCTTGACGCGGTTGATGCCGGCGATGAATGCGTCGAGCTCGATGTTCCGCAACTGCTCCGGGAACGCTGCCTGCGCGCGCGGGTAGAACAACTGCCAGAACGGACGGCTGCGCCCGACGAGGTTCTCCCACATCCGGCTCTGCGACTCGTGGATCCCGAGCGAGCACGATTGACCCACCGGCAGCCGCTCGAGCTCGCGCGGCAACTGGTGCGAATACAGCCCGTGGCCGTACTCGTGCATCGTCGAGAAGAACGACTTCATCGTCTCCGGGTCGTAGTGCGTCGTGATGCGGATGTCGTCGGCCCCCGCGCCCGAGGCGAATGGATGCTCGGTCGGATCGAGCCGCCACGTGTCCGCTCGGAACCCGAACAGGGCCACTACCTCGTTCGCAAGCCGTTCTTGCGCTTCGACGGGGAAGCTCCCGTGCAGGAACGAATCGTCGACCTGCTCGTCGCGGAGCTGCGCGATCAGCGGCACGAGCTCGGCCTTGAGCTCCGCAAACGTCTCACGCACCTCAGCGGTGCTTGTCTCGGGCTCGAAGTCGTCGAGCAGGATGTCGTACGGCTCGTCGTAGTCGTCGAAGCACTGGATGTAGCGTTGCCGCAGCTCGTAGTTCCGCTCGAGCGCCGGCCGGAAGCTCTCGAAATTGGACTCGGCCCGCGCCTGCACCCAGATCGTGCGGGCCTCCGTCGCCGCGAGCACCATCTCCGCGCGCAGGTCGGTCGGCACGCGCGCGGCCTTGTCGTAGTCGCGGCGGGCGACGCGGATCAGCGCACCGTCGTCGGACTCGGGCTCGAGCTCGCCGACCTCGTCCAGCAGACGGCCCGTCTCGTTGCTGGCGAGCGTCTCGTGCTGGATGCGGCGAAGCGTGGCCTGGTGCTCGCCACGATGCTTCCAGCCCGCCGGCGGCATCACCGTCTGCTGGTCCCAGTTGAAGACCCGCATGATCCGCTCGAGATCGGTGACGCGCGCGAGGCGCTCCTTCAGCTGGGTCAGGGCGTCTGCCACGGGGCGGGAGATTAGCTACTCACGCGCGCGCGTAACTCTTCGAACGCGGCTTCGAGCCGCTCGAGCCGCGCCTCGATCGCTTCGATCCGGTCTCCGTCGTCCTCCGTCACCACGGTCGCCACTGTCGCCACTGTCGCCACTGTGTCCGGTTGTTCCCCGCCGAGGAGCTGAACGTAACGTTCTTCCTTCTGCCCGGGGCGACGCTCGAGGGTCGCGACGAGCTCGCGCTGCGCGAGCGCGTCGAGGATCTCTGCGACCTCCCCGAGCGACTCGAACTTATGCATGCGCTCCCCCCGCTGCTTCAGCTCGCCGAGTGTCTGCGCGCCGCGCAGCATCAGCACCGCGAGCACGGCGATCTCCGCATCGGAGAGCGACAGCGCCTCGTTGAGCAAGTGCCGGTACTTCAACGCCCGGCTGCTCGCCCCGCTCGCGAAGCGAGTCCAGCCGCGGTGCGACATCCGGTCGAGCGCCGCCTTGATCGTCCGCTCGTCGTAGTCGACGATCGGTTCACGGTTCGTGGTCTGGTTGCACGCGAGTCGCAAGGCGTTCAGCGACAGCGGATACTGAGCGGGCGTTGTCCGCTGCTTCTCGATCAGGCAGCCGAGGACGCGGATCTCGACGGCGTCGACGTCCACGGCCCGGAAGGTTACGTTCTGGCGTCGGAGCGCAGGTACGTGTTCGAACCCGGTCGCCCCGCTGATTCGGTGGCCCGCGGCTGGCTCAGCGGACGATCTGAAAGCTGCTGAAGCCGAGCATCTCGCCGTAATCGACCGCGGCTCGCGCGCCGAAGCCCGGCCAGACGTACCAGCGGTAAACGCCAGGCGCCAGCGTGTAGTTGTGGCCCTGGTATTTCCAGCGAGGCCGCAGACCGACCCGCGGCTTGCTCGGCCAGGTGCTCAAAATCTTGAGGTTGCCGCGGAAGAGTTGGACGTTGTAGTAGGCCGCTTCTGATTTTCGAATCCAGACGAGCGCAGGCGGCTTCTTGAGCTTGGCCCCCTCCTTGGGTGAGCGGAGCAGTGTTGCTTTCGGTAATGCCGTCACGGCAACGCCTGCAGAGCTCTTGCCGATCTTGTCGAAGGAGACCACCACGTAGCGATATTCGATGCCGTTGACGAGACCGCCGTCGGTGTACGACTCGGCCGAGCCCTTGTAGACGACCTCCGCATCACCACCGGCGCTCAGCTGCCGGGTGACGACCACGTGATCGACGCCGTTCGGCAGGTTCCAGCTCAGGCGGACACGCGCGTCGCCTGCCTGAGCCTCCAGACCGGTGACGTCTTTCGGCGGCGTCTGTGCGGGCGGCGTCGGGAGCGGCGCCGGTGACGTTCCAGGTGCCGGCATCGCTCGTACGTCGAGCGTCGCCGTCTTCGAGACGGAATTGTCGCTTGCGTCGACCGCTGTGAAGGTGACGGTGTGCGGCCCGACGGTCAGGAATTGCGGGGCATCGTTCGTGACACGCGGACGCGGGTCGACGGTGTCAGTCGCTTGGGCGTCGACGAGGAACGGGACGACGTTGGGACTCTGCGCCGAGATGCCGTCGGGCGTCTCAGCGTAGACCGCTCGGTCGGCGGGGACAATCAGGTTCGGTTTCGTGGTGTCTGCGACACGCACCGAGAACGACGTCGTGCTCGTGTTGCCGCGCGAGTCACTGGCGCTGCAGGTCACCGTGCTCGTTCCGAGCGGGATTGTCGAGCCGGAAGACGGGCTGCAGTTGACGACCGCCGGTCCATCGGTTGCGTCGGTCGCTGTGGGTGCGACGTAGCTGACCACCGAGCCGCCCGGGCCGTTTGCCTCGACCTGGCGATCCACCGGCACGCCGGAAAATTCCGGACCGCTGATGTCGGTCACGGTCACCGAGAAGCTCGCGTCGGCTGTCCTGCCGGCCCCGTCCGCGGCGGTGCAGTTGACCATGGTCTGGCCGATAGCGAAGGTCGAACCTGAGGCCGGGGTGCAGTTCACCGACACTGAACCGGAGACGGTGTCGGTAGCGCTTGCGGCGTAGGTGACGATCTTTCCGGCCGCAGAGTCGGCCTCCACGGTGATGTTCGACGGGAGACTGAGGCTGGGCGGCGTCGTGTCCTGAATCGTCACCGCAAAGGACGCAGTTGAGCTGTTGCTCGCTGCGTCGGTCGCTGTGCACGTCACGGTCGTTGCCCCGAGCGGGAAGGTCGAGCCCGATGAAGGGACGCAGGAAATCGTCGGACTTGCGCCGCTGTCGTCCGTAGCGGTCGCCGTGTAGGTGACGGCTGCGCCGCTCGGGCTCGTCGCTTCGGCAGACAGCGCAGATGGCACGCTCAACGTCGGCGCGGTCTGGTCGTTGTACGTGACCGTCACGGTGAAAGTTCCGTGCCCTGTGTTGCCATGGGTGTCGGTCGCGTCGCAGCTCACAGTGGTCACTCCGAGGCCGAAATTGCTGCCCGAAGCCGGCGTGCACGCGGCAGCCAGCGAGCCGTCGACGAGGTCGCTAGCGATCGCGTCCGGATACGTAACGGCTGTTCCGCTCAAACTGTCGGAGGACGCCGTTACCGCACCCGGCGTTGTCACCGACGGCGGCGTCGTGTCCTCCACCGTCACCGTGGCAGTTGCGGTCTCCGTGCCGTCGGTGCAACTAATCGTCGAATCGCCGAGCGGAAGCTGCGCACTCGCATCGAAATCCTGGCCTGGGCCGCCGGTGGGACTGCATGTCACATCCAGGCCAGATCGCGACTTGACGTGATACGAGACGTTGGCGCCCGAGCCGGCAGTCGCTTCCACCGGAGATGTCACGTCGATCGAGATCGGCGGCGCGGCGCTCGGCGCGCCGTGCGTGACGGCCGCCACGACTCCGAAAGCAACGGCCACAGCCGCCGCGACGACGAGGCCCTTCGTCAATGCGTTCCCGCGATCGCGAACAGGATGCCGGTCAAGACCAGGGCGGCCACTCCCGCCAGGACGACGTCGATCTGGTGATCCATCAGCACGCGGCCCGGAGCGGTGAATCGTACTTGCGTGGAGGGCAGAGCAACCACGAGCAAAAAGAGGAGCGCCGCGACCGTCAGCCCCGCAATCACAAAGCTCCGCAACAGACCACCGTCCCGCGCCGCCGGCGCAAAGGCGGCGGTCTGTGGTCCGACGTGGATCCGCGCGAACCGACTCTTGGTCACGCGCTCGGCCGCCGACTTCGGCTGTGCGACAACGTGCGTTACGCGCGGCTTGCGCGTCACGCGCGGCTTTGCGCGCGGTGTTGCCGGTTTTCGGGTTGCATGTCCACTCAGGGGCAGCTTCGTGTCCGCCCGACGGGATCTCGCTGCGGTCGGGCGCGTCGCGTCTGAGTGGGCACCCGGGGCATACGTCGTGTGGACCGGCGGGCGGTAGACCGGCGCGGGACTTGGCTTCGCAACGGGCTTCGGCCTGGGCTGCGGCGGTGGCGGAGTCGGCGCCGGGTCCGGGGTCGGCGCAGGCGGTGGCTCCGTATCCGTGAGCGCGGCCGACGGCTCGAGCGCGTGCGCCGACGCTGCGAAGCCGAGCGTGAGACCGACCGCCGCACAGACCAGCGCAAACCCAATTCGCCCAAGCGCACGCCTGGAAAACCGCCCTCGCCGCAAGAAGTGCTCCTCCGTAGCAGACCCCGAGAAGCCCCGATTCTAAAGACATAAGAGGCGTGTTTCTAGATGCGATTTCGGGGCTTGCCACCGCCGCGGAGAGAGGACGGAGAGGGCAGCCAAGAAGCCCGCGTGAGCGGGCCTTCCTCGAAGAGCGGACGACGGGGTTCGAACCCGCGACCCTCAGCTTGGGAAGCTGATGCTCTACCAACTGAGCTACGTCCGCGTGACCCCTATCGTAGCCGCCGTCAATTTCCCCACAACGGTCGGACCTCGATGGCGCCGATCTCCGCCAGTGGGTGGTTCGCAGCGATCTCGACCGCCTCCTCGAAACTCCCGCACTCGAGCAAGTCGAACCCGCCGATCGCCTCCTTCGTCGCGACGAACGGGCCGTCTGTCACCAGCGTCTTGCCGTCGCGCCGGCGAACGGTGCGCGCTCGACGCGGAGGCGCCAGTTGGTCGCCGGTGAGCCAGATGCCGCGGGCCTGGAGGTCGTTCACCCACGGGAAGCCCTCGTCGTCGGCCGGCGCGCTCCCGGGCTCGGGCTCCGCCTGCTCGTCCATGCGCTCGACGTCCCAGCACACCAGCAGCAAGTACTTCATGTCGCCCCTCTCGTCGTCAGTGGTCGTGGCGTACGCACTGGAGACGAACGGGCGGCGCCCCGAAGGACAGTTCGTGCCGACCGGCTAGGAGTCGGTGATGACGACCGGCGTGCCGAGGTGCACGTGGTAGAAGAGCCACTCGGCGTCGGGGATATGCATGCGGATGCAGCCGTGCGAAGCGGAGTAGCCGATCGACGTGTCGTCGGGCGTGCCGTGGATGCCGACACCCGGCGCGGACAGCCCCATCCAGCGCGTGCCGAGCGGATTCCCCGGACCCGGCGGGATCGGATCGAGCCCCTTCGCCCAGTCCGAGTCCGGCGGCCGCCACCACGGATTCAGCTGCATGTCGACGATGCTGAACGTCCCGGTCGGCGTCGGATACACGGCCTGTCCCGTCGCAACGCCGAACCGACGCAGCAGGCGCGCGCCGTCGTAGTAGCGCAGCTCGTTCGCGCCGCGGCGAATGACGATGACAGGCCCGAACTTGGCGACGGTCCGCGTCGGCTCCACGACCGTCGCTGCGACGCGCACGCGCTGGATCTGCGGCGACTGGAGCGCGCGGACGATCCGCTGCGCGGTGAGCTGTCGCAGGACGCGTAGGCCGGTTTGCTCGCGCACGAATTCCGGCGTCAGCCCCTCCAGCCCGAGCAGCTCCGCGTCCTTCGCCGGATACGAGACGCGCTTGTCGAGCGCACGGACGAAACGGCGCACCTGCGTCCGATCGATGCTCGGCACGAGCGGGACATCCGTGCCCGCTGGCGCGGCCAGTGCAGCCTCGACACCCCGCGCGATCGTCACCTTGGCGCCGAAGCGGGCGGGTACGAGCCGCCAGGCACGGTCGCCGAAGACGAGGCGGACGGGGCGCGCGAAAGCGGGCCGAAGCGCCGCCTCCGCCTGCTCCCTGGACATGGCCTCCACCGGAACGCCCGCAACGGTGACTCCCTCCGGGACGAGCGCCGGAGGCGACGCATCCCCGCTCAGGACCGGCGCGAGCGCCGCGACGACGAGCACGGAGATGGCGAGACGGCGAATCACGTGGCGTGATCGTACTTACGCATGTGGGTAGGTAGGAAGTCCTCGGGGCTCGACGGCGGGGCTGCCGCCGCAGCGTCGCCCCGCCTGAGCGAATCCTAAGGCAGATGAATCGGCGCCGCCGAGGCGGCGCCTAGGAGATAATCGAGCCAGATCAAAGGGCACGGAGGGACAGATGAACGCTCGAGAACTGCACGAAACCGCCCGCGCCATCGTCGCCGAGGGCAAAGGCATCCTCGCCGCGGACGAGAGCGACGGGACGATCAAGAAACGCTTCGACTCGATCGGGGCCGAGTCGACCGAGGAGAACCGGCGCGCCTACCGCGACCTCCTCTTTACGACCGAGGGCGTCGAGGAGTACATCAGCGGCGTCATCCTCTTCGACGAGACCATCCGGCAGAGCGCGGCCGACGGGACGCCGTTCCCCAAGCTGCTCGAGTCGAAGGGCGTCATCCCGGGGATCAAGGTCGACAAGGGCGCGAAACCACTTGCGCTCGCCGAGGGCGAGACGGTGACCGAGGGCCTCGACGGCCTCCGCAGCCGGCTCGAGGAGTACCGCGAGCTGGGCGCGCGGTTCACGAAGTGGCGCGCCGTCATCACGATCGGCAAGGGCGTCCCGAGCGAGTACTGCATCTGGACGAACGCGCACGCACTCGCGCGCTACGCGGCGCTCTCGCAGGAGGTCGGTCTCGTCCCGATCGTCGAGCCGGAGGTGCTGATGGACGGCGACCATTCGATCGAGCGGAGCTTCGAGGTGACGTCGCGGACGTTGCACGCCGTGTTCACGGAGCTGCGCGACCAGCGCGTGCAGCCGGAGGGGATGCTGCTCAAGCCGAACATGGTGCTCTCCGGTTACGAGGCGCCCGAGCAGGCGTCGCACGAGCAGGTTGCGCACGAGACGATCCGGTGCTTCAAGCGTCACGTGCCTGCGGCGGTGCCCGGAATCGTCTTCCTGTCCGGCGGCCAGTCCGACGAGGACGCGACGGCGAATCTCAACGCAATGAATGCGCTGGGCGAGCATCCCTGGCAGCTGTCGTTCTCCTATGGCCGCGCGTTGCAGGCGTCCGCGCTGAAGGCGTGGGGCGGCAAGGAGGCGAACGTCGAGGCCGCGCAGCGTGCCTACTACCACCGGGCGAAGATGAACAGCGCGGCGCGGACGGGGATGTACGCGCCCGAGATGGAGCGCGAAGCAGTTACGGCGTAAGACGGGCTAGCGCAAAGAAGATCCGACGAGCTTTTCCAGCTTGGCAAACGCGTGCTGCGCCTCGATGCGCCGCACCGTCCCGCTGCGCGAGCGCATCACGATCGAATCGGTGACCGCGCCGCCCGAGGTGTACTGCACGCCGCGCAGCAGCGCGCCGCTCGTCACGCCCGTGGCCGCGACGAAGACGTCGTCGCCGGCGACGAGGTCGTCGGTCGTCAGCACCTTGTCGACGTCGTAGCCGGCGTCGATCAACGACTGCCGCTCCTCGTCGTTGCGCGGCCAGAGCCGTCCCTGGAGCGCGCCGCCGAGACACTTGATCGCCGCGGCCGAGATGACGCCCTCCGGCGTGCCGCCGATTCCCATCAGCAGGTCCACCCCGGTCCCGCCGCGCGCGGCTGCGATCGCCGGCGCGACATCGCCGTCGCGGATGAGGTTCACCTTCGCGCCGGCTTCGCGTAGCTCGCGGATCAGCTCGTCATGACGGTCGCGCTCCAAAACCACGACCGACACGTCCGTCGGCTCGCAGCGCTTTGCCTCGGCGACCGCCTCGACGTTCTGCGTCGGCGACGCGTTGATGTCGATGGCGTCCACCGCCTCCGAACCGCAGGCGATCTTGTCCATGTAGACCGCCGCACCGGGGAAGAACATCGTCCCCCGCTCGGCGAGCGCGATCACCGAGATCGCGTTCGGCTGGCCCAGTGCCGTCAGCCGCGTGCCTTCAAGCGGGTCGACGGCGACGTCGACCTGCGGGCCGTTGCCGCTGCCGACCTCCTCGCCGTTGAACAGCATCGGCGCCTCGTCCTTCTCCCCCTCGCCGATGACGACGAGCCCGTCCATCGAGACCGTGTCGAGCATCAGCCGCATCGCGTCGACCGCGGCCTGGTCGGCGCTCTCCTTCTCGCCGCGGCCGATCCAGCGGGCCGCGCCCATCGCAGCGGCCTCGGTGACGCGGACGAGCTCGAGCGCAAGGTTCCGGTCGGGCGCGACGCCGTCCACGGCCGGGACCCTACATCCGCTCGGGCGCGTCTACTCCGACGAGATCGAGGCAGCGCGCGAGGACGTGCTGCGTCGCGCGACAGAGCTGCAGGCGGAACGCCTCCTGGTCGGAGCCGACCACACGGTGCTCGTGGTAGAAGCGGTGGAACTCGTCGGCGACGCGGATCGCGTAGATCGGGATCGCGTGCGGCGCCCGCCGCTCCGCCGCTTCGGCCGCGATCGCGGGAAAGTCGGTCAGCCGCTTGATCACGTCGCGCTCCTCGCGCTCGGATGGGCCGTCCGAGGCGCCGACCGCCTCCGAGCTCTCCGCATTCCGCAGGATGCCCGCAATCCGCGCGTGCGCGTACTGCACGTAGTAGACCGGGTTCTTCTGGGTCCGCTCCGCCGCGAGGTCGACGTCGATGTCGATCGGCTGGTCGTGTCCGCGTGAGACGAGGTACCAGCGCGCCGCGTCGACGCCGATCTTGTCCACGAGCTCGTGCAGGAAGACGACGTCGCCGCGCCGCTTCGAGATCTTCTTCGTCTGCCCGCCCTCGACGATGTGCACGAGCTGGTAGATCAACGCCTCGATCCGCTCCGGGTCGTAGCCGAGCATCGCGGCGGCGGCCTTCAACCGCGGCACGTACCCGTGGTGGTCGGCACCGAGCACGTACACCGCGCGGTCGAACCCGCGCTCGAGCTTGTCCTCGACGTACGCGACGTCGGCCGCGAAGTAGAGATACGAGCCGTCGGACGAGCGCACGAGCGCGCGGTCCTTGTCGTCTCCGTACGCGCTCGTCCGCGCCCAGAGCGTTCCCTCGGCCTCATACGTGTCCAAGCGTGGCAGGACATCGGGGATCTTCCGCTCGACGTCGACCTGCCGCCGCCACGTGTCGACCGGGATCCGAAACGCCGTGACT
>JBJMJL010000085.1:0-11102 GCA_045806365.1 Gaiellaceae bacterium | reverse complement strand
ACATCGAGAAGCCGGAGCAGTCGAAGCCCGACGGGCTCGCGCCGCCCCAGACATACGGGACGCCGAGGTACTGCATCGCGATCCCGACGACGCCGCCGTGGACGTTCGGCGGTGCGATCGTCGAGCCCTCGGGCGTCGACGCGCCTACACCGACGCCGCTGACGGAGGGCGGCGACGCTCCCGACAACCGCGTCTGCGCCGCCGCCGCAAGCCGGCGCTGCTGTGCGCGCTCGGCCGCCCGGATGCGTGCGATCTCGCCGTGGATCGACGACAGGAGCTGCCGCCGTGCCGCCAGCTGCGACTCGATGTGCTGCCGCTGCGCCGCCTTCTCGGAGACGACGCGCTGCTGCTCCTCACGCGCATTGCGCAGCTCGATGCGGTGCTGCTGGATCGAAGCCTTGAACGACGTGACCTGCCGCACGATGCTCGCGTCCTGCGACGACGTCGAGTTGACCGCCTCGACGCGGTCGAGCAAGTCCGCGAAGCTGTTCGCACCGAGCAGCACCGCGAGCGTCGAGTTGTCCTGTGTCGAGGTGTACGCCGTGACGAGGCGCGCCGCGAGCGACTTCTGCGCGACCTTCATGTTCGAGCGCGCGAGCGTGAGCTGCTTCCGATTCTCGCGGAGATCGCCTTCGATCTTCTGCAGCCGCACGTTGGCGAGGTTGTACGCCTCGACCGCCGCATCGAGGTCGTGGTCGATCGCGGCGATCTGGCCGAGCACCTGCTGGGCCTGTGCCTGCTTCGCCGCGACGCTGCCCGGATCCGCGCTCGCGGAGGCTGCCGCGACCAACGCGACCAGCACGATGACGAACGCCTGCGCCTGTCGTCTGACGAACGGGGTCGACGGCGCACCGGAGGGGGGCCGGTACGTCACAAGTGGGGCACCCTAGCAACGACTTCGGACGTCTGCAACCGCTTTCCACGCCGAAAACTCCCCCTTTCTGGTATGTGAGAGGACAGCACAAAGTCGGCGTTTTCGGCGGGTTTTCGGCCCAAACAACGCCAAAACATTTTCATTTGTGAAGGAGCACACAAGACGACACGTCCGGTAGTGTCCGCCGCCGTGCGTGGTGGAAGGGAGAGCCGCCTCGCGCTCGGCCTGGCCGTCGCCGCGGCGCTGCTGGTCGGCGCGTCGCTGGCAGGAGCGCAGAACACGGCGAAGCTGCGGCAGCACCAGCGCGCGCTGGCGTCGCGCTCGCAAACCGCTCTGCTCGGGCTGTACGCGCTCGACTCGCGCCTCGCGCAGGCGCGCAGCGAGCTCGCGCGCATCCGCGGGCATGTTGCAACGTTGCGGACACAGCAGCAACAGGTGCGGCAGGAGCTGGCCATCGTCGCGCACAACTTGCGCGTGTCGCAGCGTGTCCTCGGCGCTCATCTGCGCCGGCTCTACGAGGAAGGCGAGCCGAATGCGATCGCGATCCTCCTCGGTTCCCGCTCGCTCGACGACGCAGTGACGCGGCTGAACGAGCTCGACCAGAACGCACGGCAAGGCGCAAGTGCCGCCGACGACGCACAGAGCGGCCGGGCGAAGCTTTCACGTCTCTCGCAGACGCTCGCAACGCGCGTGCGCGGGGCCGAGCTGCTCGAGGCGCGCGCTGAGCGGACGGCCACGGCGCTGGCGAGCGCGCGGGCTGCGCGCGTGACCTACCTGGCGACTTTGGCGCGACAGCGCCGGCTGACCACCAAGCAGATCGCGGCGCTCGACAGCCACGCACAACGTGTGGTTCAGGAGGCTCAGACGATTCAGGCCCACACGCCGGTAACGGCTGCGCCGGCGTTCGTCTCAGGCCCGCGAACGGTGACCGTCACCGCGACCGGCTATTCGCTTCCGGGGCAGACGGCGACCGGGCTGCCGGTCGGGCCCGGCGTCGTCGCCGTCGACCCGTCGGTGATCCCGCTCGGCACCCGGATGATTATCCCCGGCTACGGGGAGGGGGTAGCGGCTGACACCGGCAGCGCGGTCACGGGCTACACGATCGACCTGTGGTTCCCGACGCTCGCGGACGCACTTGCGTGGGGTCGGCGCACGGTTACGATTTCACTGCGGTAGCCCAGTGATGAGCACACCGGTCACAGCCGACCAACACTCGTTGGAAGACACCCGCGTCCTGATCGTGGACGACCACGATCTCTTCCGGAGCGGGCTGCGGAACCTGCTCGAGGAAGAGGGCGTCCAGATCGTCGGCGAGGCCGCGGCGGGCCAGGAGGCGCTCAAGATCGTCCGCGAGCTGGCCCCGGACGTGGTCGTCATGGACCTGAACATGCCGGGGATGGGCGGCGTCGAGGCGACGCGCCACATCTCGACGATCGCGCCGCTCACCCGCGTCCTGGTGTTGACGATCTCCGACCAGGACAACGACGTGATCGACGCGATCCTCGCCGGCGCATGCGGCTACCTGCTGAAGGACTCGTCCATCCAGGAGCTCATCGCCGGCATCCGGGCGGCCTCGCTCGGCGAGTCGCTCATATCACCGACCATCGCGTCGAAGGTCCTGCAGCGCGTGCGAGCGTCGAACCGCCAGCCGGAGATCGAGTCCACGATCCGCGCCGAGCTCTCGGAGCGCGAGATCGAGGTGCTGAAGCTGATCGCCAACGGCAAGGACAACGCGATGATCGCCGGCGAGCTGCACATCAGCCCGAAGACGGTCAAGAATCACATCTCCAACATCCTGATGAAGCTGCAGATCGACAACCGCATTCAGGCGGCTGTCTACGCGGTCAGGAGCGGGATCGTCTAGCTACGCGGCCGCGCGCACTTCGTTGGCGCGCGTGCGCAGAGAGGAGAGAAGCGGCCGGAGGCGGCGTAGGTCGCCGTCGGCACGCGAGAGCCGCTCGCCGAGCTTCGCCAGCTCGGACGCATCCTCGAGGCTCTCCTGCTGGCCGAGCCGGGCCGCGACGTCCGCGATCTTGCGCTGCAGCCGCCAGCGCTCGGCCTCGAACGCGAGCGCCTGCGCGTACCCCGCTGTGAGCGTGTGCTCGATGCGGTCGAGGGTCGGCGCCTGGTCGCCCGTGGGCGGCGCCTCGAGCAGGCTGAGGATGTCGTCGTGAATGAGTACGGCGGTTCCCTGGAGATCGTTCGCTCCAGTATCCGGGCTATCGGCGTGACCCGCATGGGCCGCCCGGACTATCTTCCGGCCCGAGTGGACCCATTTTTCGACGCCCGCCGACGGGTCGTCCCGCTCCTCGCCGCCCTGGCCCTCGCCGTCCCCGTGGCGGCGCCGGCGGCCGCGACCCCGCTTCAGCAGCGTCTCGCCAGCGCCCTACGCGTTCCTCACGTTGCGCCGGCCCGCTCGGCGGCGGTCGCCCTCGACCTCGCCTCCGGCGACGTCCTCTACGCCCAGAATCCCGGCCTCGCCCTCGCCCCCGCCTCGAACGAGAAGCTGCCCCTGACCTATGCGGCGCTCGTGACGCTGGGGCCGTCCTACCGGATCGAGACCGACGTCCTCGGCGAGGGTACGCTCGACGGGACGACGTTCGACGGCACGCTCGTGCTCCGGGGCGGCGGGGACCCGACGCTCTCGAGTGCGGACCTGCGGGCGCTGGCGAGGCAGGTGCGCGCCTACGGCATCCGCCGCGTCACCGGCGGGATCGTCGGCGACGAGAGCGTCTTCGACGCCCGCCGCATGGTGGCCGGCTGGAAGGCGAGCTTCTATCTGCAGGAGTCGCCGCCGCTGTCGGCGCTCGTCGTCGACCGCGCGCGTGTCGCCGGATACGTCACGCGCAACCCGGCACTCGCGGCGACGACGGCATTCCGGACCGCGCTGCGCGCAGCCGGCGTCGCGGTCGACGGCGGTGCCACCCTCGGCCGCGTGGACGACTTTTCGATCCCGATCGCGCAGGTGGAGTCGCCGACGCTCGCGTCGATCATTCGGTTCATGGATCGAGAGAGCGACAACTTCACGGCCGAGCTGCTGTTGAAGCAGCTCGGGGCTACCTCAGGCGAACGTGGCACGAGCGCCGCCGGAGCGTCGGTCGTGATGCAGACGCTGGCGGAGGCCGGCGTGCCGATGACGGGGGTTCGCATCGTCGACGGCTCCGGCCTGTCACGCTTCGATCGGCTCACCGCGAACGCGCTCGGCGCGATCCTCAAGCTCGCGTGGAACGATCCGGCCGTGAAGCCGGCGCTGCTCGCCGCACTGCCCGTCGCCGGCGTGAACGGAACGCTGCAGGACCGTTTACGCAAGCCGCCCGCGCGCGGTCACGTGCTGGCGAAGACGGGCACGACACAAGACGCATCGGCGCTGTCGGGCTACGTCAGCGCGCGTTTCGTATTCGCGATCGTGCAGAACGGACATCCCGTGTCGTATTGGTGGGCGCGCCGCGCGCAGGACCGATTCGTGCAGGTGCTAGCGGCCCAGTAGCTCCTCGAGCCGGCGCTCGTCGAGCAGCGGCACGTCCAGCTTCTTCGCCTTCGCCAGCTTCGAGTTGCCGGGCTCCTCGCCGAGGATCAGGCCCGTCGTCTTGCCCGACACTGAGTTGAGCACCTTCGCGCCCTTGCCTTCGAGCGCAGCAGCCGCTTCGTCACGCGTGAAGCCTTCGAGCGTGCCGGTGATCACGTACGTCTGTCCCGTGAGCGGTCCCTCCACCGGCTTCAGCTCATCGCCGATCTCGAAGCGCAGGCCAAGCGAGCGGAGCTCCTCGACGAGCTGACGGTTCGAATCGTCGGAAAACCACTCTGCGATCGCCTCGGCGCGCTCGGGGCCGATCCCCTCGACCTCTTCGATCTCCTCCTGGCTCGCGCTCAGCAGCCGATCGACGCTCTCGAAGTGGCGCGCGAGGTTCACCGCCGTCACCCAGCCGACGTCCGGAATGTTCAGGCCGAAGAGGACTCGGTTGAACGGCACCTGCTTCGATGCCGCGATCGAGTCGATCGCGTTCGTCGCGGAGATCTCGCCGTAGCCCTCCAGCTCCATCAGCTTTTCCTTCGTGAGCCGGTAGAGCTCCGGGA
Organism: Gaiellaceae bacterium; assembly: GCA_045806365.1. Lineage (GTDB taxonomy): Bacteria > Actinomycetota > Thermoleophilia > Gaiellales > Gaiellaceae > 3-1-20CM-4-69-9. Next base: position 6,154 of record JBJMJL010000085.1, on the reverse strand, counting down.
TCGAGCGGACGAGGCCGAGATCCCACAGCCGGCGCACGGACTGCTCGCCCACACCTTCGATGTCCGCCGCCGCCTGCACCCAGTTGATCAGCGATTCGAGCCCGCGTGACGGACAGGCGCGATTCGGGCAGCGATGCATCGCTTCGCCCTCCGGCTTGACGACGCCGGCGCCGCACAGCGGACATTTCTTCGGCATCTTGAAGGGCTTCGTCCCGGGCTCATGCTCGCCGGCAGGACCGACGATCTGCGGGATTACGTCGCCCGCGCGCTGAACGATGACGATGTCGCCTTCGCGGATCTCCTTGCGGTTGATGTCCTCTTCGTTGTGCAGCGTCGCGCGCGAAACGGTCACTCCGCCGACCTCGACCGGCTCCAGCAGCGCCCACGGATTCAGCGCCCCGGTGCGCCCGACGCGAATCAGAATCTGATTCAGGCGCGTCTGCGCGGTCATCGGCGCCCACTTGTACGCGCGCGCCCAGCGTGGACGCTCGTGGAGCGAGCCGAGACGGCGCTGCTGCTCGAACGAGTCGACCTTGATGACGACGCCGTCGATCTCGTAGTCGAGCTCGATGCGGCGGTGCTCCCATTCCTTGCACGCGCGTCCGAGTGACTCGACCGAGTCGTGGCGCTCGGCGAACGGGTTCGTGCGGAAGCCGTGCTCGCGCAGCCATTGCAGCGCTTCCCAGTGGCCGTCGACCGGGAGGCCGTCCTTGTGCCCGAGGCCGTGGATCCAGATCGCCAGCGGCCGCTGCGCCGTGATGGACGAGTCCTTCTGCCGGAGGGAGCCGGCCGCCGCGTTGCGCGGGTTCGGCGTCGGCTTTTTTCCTTCCGCGATCAGCCGCTCGTTCAGCTCGTTGAACCCGCTGAGCGGCAGATAGACCTCGCCGCGCACCTCGAGCAGCGGCGGCGGCTGCTCGCCCTTCTGCAGCTGCATCCGCGTCGAGATCGCCTTGATCGTCTTCAGGTTGGTCGTGACGTCTTCGCCGCGGTAGCCGTCTCCGCGGGTCGCGCCGCGAACGAAGACGCCGTTCTCGTAGATGAGGTTGATCGAAAGGCCGTCGATCTTCGGCTCGAGCACGTACGCGACCTCCGACGTGCCGAGCCGCTTGCACACATCCTGGTGCCACTTCTCGACCGCCTCGTCCGTCGTGACCTTCTCCAGCGACCCCATCGGGCTCGGGTGCTCGACCTTCTTGAACTTGTCCGACGGCGGTGCGCCGACACGCTGCGTCGGGGAGTCCGGCGTGACGAGCTCCGGATGGGCTTCCTCGAGGGAGACGAGCTCGTCGTAGATGCGGTCGTAGTCCGCGTCCGTGATCTCGGGGTCGTCGAGGACGTGGTAGCGATAGAGGTGGTAGTCGACGACCTCGCGCAGCTCGGCGGCGCGCTTGGCCGGCGATTGCGTCTTAGAGGACGCCATACAGGTCCTCGGCCGAGTCGACGATCGCAGCCGGGTTTTCCGCCTCGAGCTTCGCGCGGTCGTGGATGCCACCCCACGTGACGGCAACCGCGTGCAGCCCGGCGGCCTTCGCGGCGCGGATGTCGAACGGCGAGTCGCCGACGTACGCGCAGTCGCTCGGCTCGACGTGTAGGCGCTGAGCGGCGAGCAGCAACGGCTCGGGATCGGGCTTGTGGTGCTCGGTCTCGTCGCCGCCGACGACCGTCTCGAAGAGATGTCTGAGCGGCACGACGTTGAACGCCAGCTCGACGGTCGCGCGGCGCTTGGCGGTGACGATCCCGAGGCGGCGCCCTTCGTCCTTCAGCCGAACGAGGACATCCTCCATGCCGGCGCAGCACACGAGCTCGTCGTGCAGCGGCTCGTTGTGGGCGCGGTAAACGCTCACGAGCTCGTCGACGCGGTCCGGCGCGAGCGCGTGCATTTGCGCCTCGAGCCCCGGGCCGCCGACCGCGGACATCAGCAACTCGTCGGGGGGCGCCGCGCCGAGGACCTCCGTCGCCGCGTGCCGCATCGAGGCAAGGATGATCGCCCCGGAATCGATCACCGTGCCGTCGAGGTCGAAGAGAACGACCGGGAAGCGCATCGCGCTGATGCTAGCCAGCCGACCCGGGTGAATAATCGACGCGTTCGAGGTAGAGCCCCTGCGGCGGTGCGGTCGACCCGGCCTCGCTGCGCGGCCTCCCCCCGAGCAGCGGTGCGATCTGTCCCGGCTGCAGCTCCACCATCGTGCCGACGAGGACCCGGACCATGTGTCGCAGGAAGCTGTCGGCCGTGATCTCGAACTCGAGCGCATCGCCGCGGCGGTGCCACTCCGCGCGGAACACGGTGCGCCGAAACGACTCATGCTGTGTGTCCGCCGGCGTGAACGCACGAAAGTCGTGCTCGCCGCGCAGCAGATCGGCCGCGTCCGCCAGTTGTTCCTCGTCGAGCGGGCGCGGGTACCACCACGCGCGCCTCTGCTCGAACGGCGACGGCGCGCGGCGGCGCCAGATCCTGTACCGGTAGCTGCGGGCAAGAGCCGAGTGACGGGCGTGAAAGTCGGGCGCCGCCTCCTCCGCCGCGAGGACCGCGACGTCGCCCGGGAGCACGGCGTTGAGCGCGTTGGCTGCGCGCTCGGCAGACGGGCCGCCGTCCACGTCGACGCTGACGACGTTCCCGAGCGCGTGCACGCCGGTGTCGGTCCGGCCCGCGACCGCGAGCGAGGCGACGCTCGAGAAGACGCTCGCGAGCGCGGCCCGCAGCGCGCCCTCCACCGTGCGCAACTCGGGCTGCGCGGCCCAACCGTAAAAGGCGGCGCCGTCGTACTCGACCGTTAGCTTCAGGCGCACGTCAGGCACCCCTGACGCTGTTTGTCAGGAATGCCTTATGCTCTGTTACTTTGCGTCTTGGTTGATACACTCTAGTCGATGACCGAGCAGCACGCCTTCCTTCTGCAACGCGTGCAGCCGGCGATGATCGGCTTGATCGACGGATCGTTGTCGACGTTGGCACCGATCTTCTCGGTCGCGATCGTCACGCACAAGCCGCACTACGCCTTCATCGCGGGCGTCGCGACGGCGATCGGCGCCGGAATCTCGATGGCTTTCTCGGAAGGACTGTCCGACACGGGTGAGCTCACCGGACGCGGCACGCCCCTGGCGCGCGGAACGATCACGGGTGTGGGCACGTTCATCGGCGGCATCCTGCACACGCTCCCGTTCCTGATCCCGCACTACAACGCTGCGATCATCTCCGCGATCATCGTCGTCGGGCTCGAGCTGCTCGCACTCGCGTGGCTCCGGTGGCGCTTCTTCGAGGTGAACTTCGTGCGCGCGCTCGCGTCGGTGACGCTCGGCGGCGTCATCATCGCCGTCGTCAGCGCGCTCCTCGGCTCAGCCGGTTAACAGCAAGGACTCGTTCGCGGAGCTGACGGAGAGGCCCGGTTGTGGGCCGCCGGCAACCACGTGAATCGTCGCGCCGTCCCCGACGACCGCGAGGCCGTGACGGGGCGTGGGCAGATCGGGCAACCGGCGCCAGCGGTTCTCGCGAGGCGAGTAAGCGTAGACCGCGCCACTCGTGCCCGCCGCGGACTCGGCGCCGGCCGAGACGACCACGCCGTAGGCCGCTCCGGCGGCCGTGCCGCCACGCGGCTCGGGCAGCGGCGCGAGCAGCTGCCAGCGGCGTCGGCCGGGCAGCCAGCGCTGCACGGTCGAGAACGTCTGCCCGTTCGCGCGCCCTCCGACTACGTACGCGCGACCGCGCAGCGTCGTCACGCCGAGATGCTCCCGGAGAGGACGTGGCGCCGGCAGCGTGCGCCAGCGCCTGCGACGGACGTCGTACGCGAGCGCCGAGCGCGCAACTCCGAGCGGCCCGACGCCGCCGACGACGTACACGGTGTTGTCGACGAACGCCGCGCCACCGGCAACACGCGAGAACGGCAGCGACGGCAGTCGCCGCCACCTCCCGTCGTAGACGAACGCGTCGCTCCGCGCGAAGACGTACAGGCGTCCGCCGCCGGAGGCAGCCATCGCGTGGTTGACCGCGACGGGGAGGTCCGGCAGCCGCTCCCACCGGCCGACGCGCGCGTTGTACACGTCGACGCGAGCGCTCGACTGTCCGTCGGCGAGGTACCCGCCGACGACCGCGACACCGCCGCGCCAGCTCGCACCGGCGACCTCGGATCGCGCAAGCGGGAGCGGTGGATCGGTCTGCCACATCGCGGTGGCGGCGAGCAGCTCAGCGATCACTCGACCACCAGCGTCAGTCCGTCCACCGCACGAACGATGACGTGTTCGCCTGGCACGAGCGCGCGTCCGGACCGCACCCGCCAGAGCTCACCGGCCACGCGCACCTGCGTGGCGTTGGCCGCCACTGCCGTCTGGCCGACCAGCGTCTCGGCGCCGACCGCCGCGCGCCGGCGCTTCGACCAGCGCACGAAGAAGAGCGACTCGGCGATGTCCACCAGCCCGCCGACGGCAATCGTCACCAAACCCCACGGCCAAGGGACGACGAACACGGCGAGCAGGATCCCGCCGAGCAGCAGCATGGCGAGAGACTAGGCCGACGCGGTGGGCGAAGCGGGCGCGCTACCGGCCGGCACGTAGTCGACCAGCTCGAGGTAGACCATCTCGGCCGCGTCGCCTGCGCGCGGCCCGAGCTTCACGATGCGCGTGTAGCCGCCCGGCCGGTCGGCGAAGCGCGGCGCGACGTCGGCGAAGAGCTGGTGGACGACGTCCTGGGACCGCAGCTCGGCGAGCGCGAGCCTCCGGGCATGGAGGTCACCGCGCCTGCCGAGCGTGATCATCTGCTCCGCGAACGGCTTGACTGCCTTCGCCTTCGCCTCGGTCGTCTTGATCCGGCCGTGCTCGATCAGCGCGCCGGCGAGATTCGAGTACAGCGCCTTGCGGTGCGCCGAGTCACGCCCGAGCTTCTTGCCTGCGCGACGGTGACGCATCAGTGGTCCTGCGGTGCGGCCCGCACGGTCACCTTAGAGCGGGCTCCCGTTTCCGCTCTCGTCGCCGCGCAGCGTCAGTCCGTGCGCGGACAGCGTCTCCTTGACCTCCTCGACGGACTTCTTCCCGAAGTTCGGGATCGCCGCGAGCTCGGCCTCGGTCTTGACGACGAGGTCGCCGATCGTCTCGATGCCGACGCGCTTGAGGCAGTTGTACGAGCGAACGCCGAGCTCGAGCTCCTCGATCGGGAAGTTCTCCATCCCGTGCGCGAGCGGCATCTCGGCCGGAGCGCCGTCAGCAGCGGCGGCCTCGCCGAAGCCCTCGATGCGGTCGAGGTCGGTGAAGATCGCGAGCTGCTTGATCAGGATCTCCGACGCCTGCGCGATCGCGTCCTTGGGCGAAAGCGAACCGTCGGTGCTCACGTCCAGGCGAAGCTTGTCGTAGTCGGTGCGCTGTCCGACGCGGGCGGCTTCGACGTCGTATGCGACACGCCGCACGGGCGAGAAGATCGAGTCGATCGGGATGACGCCGATCGTGTGCTCCGGCCCACGGTTCAGCTCGGCCGGCACGTAGCCGCGGCCGCGGCCGATCGTGAGCGTCATCTCGAGCTTGCCCTTCTCGGACAAGTGCGCGATCTCGAGGTCGTCGTTGAGGATCTCGAGCTCGGCCGGCGCTTCGATGTCCGACGCCTTGACCGTGCCCGCGCCGCGCTTGGCGACGTGGACCTCGATCTCGGGCGAGTCGCCGTGCAAACGGCAGACGAGGCTCTTGAGGTTGAGGATGATGTCCGTGACGTCCTCGCGGACGCCGGCGAGCGTCGTGAACTCGTGCGAGATTCCCTCGATCTTGACCGAGGTGACCGCTGCGCCCTCGAGTGACGAGAGCAGCACACGGCGCAGCGAGTTTCCGAATGTGTAACCGAAGCCGCGGTCGAGCGGCTCGATCTCGAAGACCCCGCGCTGCTCGTCGACTTCCTCGTGGACGATCTTCGGGATCTGGAATTCCATCAGGGATGTGCGTGTTGCCAAAGCGTTCCTTTCTACTTCGAGTAGAGCTCGACGATGAGTGATTCCTGGACCGGCGTGTCGATCTCCGACCGTTCCGGCCACTTGAGGATCTTTCCGGTCAACCCGTCGTGGTCGGCCTGCAGCCACGGTGCGACGGACGCCGTGAGGTCGGTTGCGTCGCGAATGACCTGCTGCGCAGACGAGCTCGAGGAGACGTTGATGATGTCGTCGGGCTTGACCTGGTAGCTGGGGATGTT
>JBJMJL010000084.1:0-3115 GCA_045806365.1 Gaiellaceae bacterium | reverse complement strand
ACGGTAACGCCGTCGTCGCTGACGCTGAACCCGGGCGAAACGAAGTCGTACACGGTCACGTTCAGGCGGACCAGCGCCGCGCTGAACGCCTACACCGGCGGCCAGCTCACGTGGACCGACGGCATACACAACGTCCGGAGCCCCCTCGTCATCCAGCCGGTCGCCCTGGCGGTGCCCGCGCAGGTGACCGGCACGGGCGGCTCGATCTCGTATCCCGTGACGTTCGGGTACGACGGGCCGTTCGCGGCAGCTGCACGCGGCCTCTTGCCGGCCGTGACCGAGTCGCGGACGGTGCTGGACGACCCGACGGACTCGACGTGCTCGCTGAGCTCGCCCAACGCGCAGAAGCATGACGTCGTCGTGCCGGCCGGCACGACCTACGCCCGCTTCTCACTGTTCGACGCGTTCACGGACGGCGAGGACGACATCGACCTCTGTGTCTTCCGCGGGACGACGCAGGTGGGCGGCAGCGGCTCCGGCACGTCGGCCGAGGAGGTCAACCTCGTCAACCCGACGGCGGCCACGTACACCGTGGTTGTGCAGGGTTGGGGCACCGACGGTCCGGATGCCCAGTACACGCTGTTCCACTGGCTGCTCGGAAGCACAGCGGCCGGGAACATGGCCGTGACTGCCCCGGCACTCGCGGCCACCGGCGTCACCGGCACGATTTCGCTGGCCTTCAACGGCCTGTTGCCGGCGACGAAGTACCTCGGCTCCGTCGCGTACAGCGGCAGCGCCGGGCTGCCGAACCCGACGATCGTGCGGGTCGACACTCCGTAGGAAAACCGCACACCGCGCGAAGCGAGGGGCCGGCGTATGCCGGCCCCTCGTCTTTCCGCCTCTCTAGACTGCGCCGGTGCCAAGCCGCCGTCGCCGGCAGGTCGAGCTCGAGCGCGTCCTGGGGACGCCGGCGCTCTTCGCCACCGCCTACGGCAACGTCGGCTCTTCGATCTACTACGCGCTCGGCCTCACGGCCGTCTACGCGCTGGGGCTGACCCCGCTCGTCTTCGTCGCCGCCGGGGTGATCTTCGCCGCCACGGCGGCCACCTACGCCGAGGGAACGGTTCGCTTCCCGGAGGCCGGTGGCTCCTCCAGCTTCGCGCGGCACGCGTTCAACGAGCTCTTCTCGTTCGGCGCCGCCTGGGCGCAGATGCTCGTCTACGTCGTCACGGTCGCCACCTCGGCCTTCTTCGTCCCGCACTACCTCTCGATCTTCTGGGGCCCGCTGCGCGAGAACCCGTGGGACATCGTCGGAGGCGTGGTCGTGATCGTCGCCCTCGTCGTCCTCAACATCGTCGGGATCCAGGAGGCGGCGCGGCTGTCGATCACGCTCGCCGTGATCGACTTCGCAACGCAGGTGCTCCTCGTCGCGCTGGGGTTCGTGCTCGTGCTCAGCCCGCAGATCCTGGTCGACAACGTCCATCTCGGCGTCGCGCCGACCTGGGGAAACCTCGCGATCGCGGTCCCGGTGGCGATGCTCGCCTACACGGGCGTCGAGACGGTCTCCAACCTGGCCGAGGAGGTCCGCGACCCGGTCAAGAACGTCCCGGACGCGTACCGGCTCGTCGCGTTCGCCGTCTTCGCGATCTACTTCACGCTCCCGCTCGTGGCGCTCTCGGCGCTCCCGGTGATCGACATCGGCGGCGAGCTGACCACCCTGCTGGCGTTGCCGCCGGAGCAGGGCGGCTACGCCAACGACCCGATTCTCGGGGTCGTCCGGAACCTCGGCGTCGAGGGCGCTCTTCTCGACGCGCTCGAGATCTACGTCGGCGTCCTCGCAGCGACGATCCTCTTCATCGCGACGAACGCCGGCGTGATCGGAGCCTCCCGCATCACCTACGCGATGGCGACGTACCGCCAGATCCCGGAGGTCTTTCGACGCCTCCATCCCCGCTTCAAGACCCCCTGGCTGTCGATCGTCCTCTTCGCCGGGGTGCTCCCGATCGCGGTGATCCTGCCAGGCTCCGTCACCTTCGTCGGCACCCTCTACTCGTTCGGAGCGACGCTCTCGTTCACGATCGCGCACGCGTCGCTCGTCCGGATGCGCGTGGCGACGCCGGGGGAGGAGCTGCTCTACCGCGCGCGGCCGAACCTGCGGATCGGCCGGGTGGACTGGCCGCTCTTCGCGCTCTTCGGCGGGATCGCGACCGGGATCTCCTTCATCGTGATCGTCGTCCAGAACCCTGCGACGCGCTGGGCGGGTCTGGGGTGGCTGGCCGTCGGTCTCGCCTTCTACGTCGTCTACCGCCGCCGCTTCGTCGAAGCGCCGCTGACGCGGACGGTGAAGGCGCCACCGGCGTACGGGCCGGCGCTGGCGCTCCAGTACCGGCGGCTGCTCGTGCCCGTCCTCGAGGGCCGCGCGTCGGACGAGGCGCTCGACATCGCAGCCGGCCTGTCCGCCGAGCGCGGCGCCCAGATCACCGCCGTCTACGTGATCGAGGTTCCGCTCGACCAGGCGCTGTCGGCGGAGCTGCCGGCCGAGGAGGCGCTCGCGAACCGTGAGCTCGACGAGGCGCGGGCGATCGGCGAGTCGTACGGCGTCACGGTGATCCCACGGCTCGTGCGGGCGCGGAACGCGGGCGCGGCGATCGTGCGCGAGGCCGAGCGGCGGGCGAGCGAGATCGTCGTGATCGGCGCACCGCGCAAGGATCTCGCCCGACGCAAGCGTGCGATCTTCGGCACGACGGTCGACTACGTGCTCAAGAACGCGGACTGCCGCGTCCTCGTGACGGCGCTGAGAGAGGACGCGGCATGACGCTCTACAAGGGCGCGATCGCGGTCCTGGCCGTCACCTTCGTCGGGATCGGCGTTGCGCTGCTCGTCGTGACGGCGGCGCACGGCGGCGGCGTGCTCGGATTCCTCCTCGGCGGTCTCTTCATCGCGCTGGGCGTCGGCCGACTGACCCTCCTCCGCCGGGGCGGCCGCTAGTGGCCCGCAAGCTGGGCGGCTTCCAGCGGGTCCTCGACGCGCCCGCGCTGTTCTCGGTCGCGTACGGCGAGATCGCCTCGTCGCTCTACTTCGCGCTCGGGATCGTCGCGGCGCACGCACTCGGCTTCACGCCGCTCGTGCTCGCGGGCGCCGGGATCTTCTTCCTGATCGTCTCGCTCAGCTACGC
>JBJMJL010000083.1:0-11853 GCA_045806365.1 Gaiellaceae bacterium | reverse complement strand
GTCGTGCGTCGCACCGTCACGACGTCCATCATCGTCGTCGGTCTCCTCTCTGCCCTGCTCGTGATTCCGCAGGTGCGCGCCGTCGCCGGAGGCTTGCTCGCGTCCTCGGCGGTGCTCGGCATCATCGTCGGCTTCGCCTCGCAGCGCACGTTGGGCAACTTTGTCGCCGGGCTGCTGATCGCGTTCACGCAGCCGGTCCGCCTCGGTGACAGCGTCGTCATCGAGAACACCGGGGGCATCGTCGAGGAAATCGGGCTCATCTACACGTTCGTCCGCACCGAGGGCGGCGACCGCCTCGTGATCCCGAACGAGAAGCTGGCCTCGGATACCATCCGCAACTCCACGATTCGCAGTCGAGAGAAAGTCGCCGAGATCACTGTTCAGGTTCCACTTGCTCGAGATGTCGGCGCGGTCGTGGACCGGTTGCGCGGACTGACGGACGGCGCCGAGGTCTTCGTCAGCAACCTCGCCGACAACGCGACCGTCGTCGTTCGCGCGCAGGCCGAGGACGAGGCCGCCGCGGAACGGCTCGAGCGCGAGCTCCGCCTCCGCGCGCACGACCTGCTGCGCGCCGAGGGCGTGTACGCATGACGCCGCCGCCTCGCGGTCGGCGCCCTGCGCGCGAGCCGGACCCCGTGCTCGCGGCCATCCGCCGCAAGCGGCGCGAGCGCACGCGCAAGCAGCGCAAGCGGTTTGGGCGCGTCGTCGTTGCCGCCGCGATCGTCTTCCTCTTCGTACTGGTCGTCAGCGGGTTCACCGGCGCCGCGGTCTGGATGTCGAGCTGCAGTCTCAACGACCTGAAGCCGGTCAACAACGGCGAGAACTCCTTCGTCTACGCGGCAGACGGCTCCCTGCTCGGCTCCATCCCGGCCGAGAAGAACCGGCAGCCCGTCGACCTCAGCGACATGAGCAGATGGGTTGCGCGCGCGACCGTGGCGATCGAGGACCGGCGCTTCTGGTCACACGGCGCCCTCGACTACCCGGGCATCGTCCGCGCGTTGGTGGCGAACGTCAATGCCGGCCACGTGGTCCAGGGCGGTTCGACCATCACGCAGCAGCTCGCGCGCAACCTCTACATCAAGAAGCCGTCACAGACGTTCGGCCGCAAGGCGACCGAGGCGTGTCTCGCGATCAAGCTCGCGCGCGAGAAGCCGAAGCGCTGGATCCTCAACGCGTACATCAACCAGGTCTTCTACGGAAACCGCGCATACGGAGTCGAGGCGGCGGCGCAGACGTACTTCTCCAAGCGCGCGAAGCACCTGCTGCTCCCGGAAGCCGCGTTGCTCGCGGGCCTGCCGCAGGCGCCCTCGGTGTTCGACCCGTTCCACCGTCCGCAGCAGGCGATCGCGCGCCGTGACGAAGTGCTGCGGGCGATGCTCGCGAACAAGTACATCACGGCGACCCAGTACGCGGATGCGGTCGCCGACCGCAGGCTGCACCTGAAGGCAGGACAGCTCTACACGCGCATCCGCGAGCCGTACTTCTTCAGCTACGTGCGCGACGAGCTGCAGAAGAAGTACGGGTCGAACACCGTGCGAACCGGCGGTCTGCGCGTCTACACGACGATCGATCCGCGCCTGCAACGCCTCGCGCTCTCTGCGATCAAGCGGACGCTGCCGTACACGAGCGATCCCGCGGCCGCGATCGTCGCGATCAATCCGAGCAACGGCGCGATCCGCGCAATGACGGAGGTGAGCCCGGGCAACCCGAAGAACCAGGTGAACTTCGCGTCGTCGGCGCGCCGCCAGCCGGGGTCGACGTTCAAGATGTTCGTGCTCGCGACGGCGATCTCGCAGGGCATCAGCCCGTCGACGAGCTACCTGTCCGCCCCGTTCAAGTACGACCCGTCGGAAACCGGTTCGTGCGACACCGATCCGCCCACCGCGTGGTGCCCGGAGACGTACGACCACTCCTATGTCGGCGCCACGTCGATCGAGAACGGCACGTTGCGCTCGGACAACACCGTGTACGCACGGCTGACGCTCGACGTCGGTCCCGAGAACGTGGCGGCCATGGCCTACAAGCTCGGCGTCCGCACCGACCTGCGCACGAGCGAGGGCGCGTATGTGCCGTCGATGGGCCTCGGCTCGCGCGTCGTGACGCCGCTCGACCTCGCCTCCGCGTACTCGACCATCGCCGGCGGCGGGATCTACTCGAAGCCGATGGCGATTCGGAAGGTGATCCTCTCCGGCGGCAAGGTCGACCAGGACTCCGGCTGGGGTGTCCCGCAGCGCAAGCGCGTCATTCCGGACTGGGTCGCCGCCGAGGTGAGGCGCATCCTCGAGGAGAACATGACCGGCGGCACCGGCACCGGCGCCTACTTCGGCCGTACGGCCGGAGGAAAGACCGGGACGACCGACGATTTCGCCGACGCGTGGTTCTGCGGGTTCACGCCGAGCCTGGAGGCGACGATCTGGATCGGTTATCCGCAGGGCGAGATCCCGATGCGCTCCGTGCACGGAATCGAGGTGTCGGGCCCGACCTTCCCCGCGACGATCTGGCGCCTGTTCATGGAGCCGGCGCAGACGTTTGCGCCGTTCCCGAAGGAGTTCCCGGTCGCGCGCACGTCCCCGGTCTGGCTCTCGCACACGCTGCAATACGCGATGAGCGGCGGCTACTCCACGAGCTCGTCGTCGAGTGGCTACTCCGCGCCGACACAGCAGACGACGCCGAGCTCGGACCAAGGCGACCAGGGCTTCGTCCAGGTTCCGGACAACGGCGACCAGCCGTAGCGACGTCTGGCGCGCGGCCGCGGTCGCGATCCCGGTCTACATCGCCGCGTGCGCCGTGCCGGACGGAGGGCTCTTCCGCGCGGCCCGTTTTCGCGACGTCCATCTCTACCAGGGGTTTGCGCACGCCGTCTTCGACGGTCAGGTCCCGTACCGCGACTTCTTCATGGAGTACCCGCCGGGCGCGCTCGCCGTCTTCCTGCCGCCCGAAGTCTTCGGGTCGAGCCACTACAACGCCGCGTTCAAGGCGCTGATGGCGCTCTGCGGCGCGGCGACCATCGTCCTCGTCGCGCTGTTGCTCGTTCGGTTCGGCGCGTCACGCGTCCGTTTGTGGACAGCGTTGTTGTTGCTCGGGCTCTCGCCCATCGCGCTCGGCCCGATCTCGCTCAACACCTACGACGCGTTCCCCGCGCTTGCCACCGTCGCCGCACTGTTGACGTTCCCGCTCGTCGCCTTCGCGTTGCTCGGGCTCGCGTTCGCGGCGAAGGTGTACCCCGTTGTGCTGCTGCCGCCGGCGTGCGTCTACGTCTGGCGGACGTTCGGCCGCGGCGCTGCGCTGCGAGGCCTCGCGCTGTTCGGTGCAGTCGCGGCGCTCGTGATCGCGCCGTTTCTCGCCCTCGCACCCGATGGCCTGGCGGACAGCTTTCGCGCGCAGGCTGCGCGTGCGTTGCAGGTGGAGAGCCTGGGCGGCTCGCTGCTCGGGATCGCGGACCGGCTGGGGTGGTACAGCGCGACGGTCGTCCATCGCACCGGACATGCGATCTCGTACGACCTCGTCGGGTCACTGCCGCGCGGCGTTGCCGCCGTGAGCTCGCTGCTGCAGGTTGCGGCGATCGCGGCCGTCGCCTTGCTGTACGCCCGCGGCCGCGTGGACTTGCAGCGGCTCGCGCTCGCTTTCGCCGTCGCGATCGCCGGCTTCCTCGCTTTCACGCGGTTCTTCTCACCGCAGTACCTCGTCTGGCTGCTCCCGTTCGTCGTCTTGCTGGAGCCGGTGGCGTGGGCGTTCACCGCGATTGCGCTCGTGCTCGCTCAGATCTGGTTCTTCCACTACACCGACGTGTTTTCGCTCGGCAGCTACATCTGGCTGGTCGCACTGCGCGACCTCGTCGTCGTCGCGCTGTTCGTTCTCCTATGCCGGGGTGCGGTTGAACACGAGCACGCCGTCGTGCTCGAAGACGAGTCGCCAGTCGGGGTTCCGCCGTAACGCGACGAGCTGGATCGCCGTCGGCAGCGGCGCGTAGCGATCGAGGTATCCCGGCTGCGTTTCGTCGGCCGCGATCCACGTCGCCTCCTCGATGATCGGGAAGCTCAGCACGCGCCGGCGTGCCGATAGGTGCGCGCCGAGCGTGTTCGTTGCGCTGACGACCGCCGACTTCGGGATGAGCTCGAGAGCGCGCGCGGCGATGCGGTCGTGCTCGGTGACGCGTGCGGCGGTTGCCTGGAAACGCTCGCCGCCGGGCACATGGCGCCACCCCGGGATCGGGCCGAGCCGGTAGCTCGCGAGGAGTGCGGTGAGGACGACGAGGAAGGCGACGGGCACCGTCCAACGCGTCAACCGCTTCGCCCCGAGCACGGCGGCAACGACGAGCGGCGGGATCAGCCCGGCCGTGTAGTGGAAACGGATCGACGTCTGTGTCGGTGCTGCGGAGAGGAGATTCAGGGCGAGCTCCGGCAGCGCCGCCACGAGAGCGAGCGGTGCGAGCAGGCAGAGACCGGCGAGCGGCACGACGAGCTCGGCGAGGTAGCGGAGGTCGCGTCCGCTGAAAGCGGCCTCCACCACACGAAGCGGATGGGTGAACGTCGTCTTGACGATTCCCGCCGCGGAGCCACCGACCTCGCTGTAGCGGCCGTAGAAGTCCGACTCGCCGGTCTCGTGGAAGTGCGGGATGACGACGGCGATCGCGATCGTCGACCACGCGAGGCCGAGCACGGCGATCGCTGCCCCGGCCGCCGCATGACCCTTGGCGACTGCGTACCAGATGCCGAAGCCGGCGACGACGAGGCCGATCTCCTCCTTGCACGCCGCCGCTGCGATTGCGAACAGCGCGAACGTCAGCAGCCGATCGTTGTCCAGGAACCAGAACGCGTACAAGAGCAGCGGGGTCGCGAGCGCAACCGGGTGAAACTCGTTCAGGGTCAGCCAGCCCGTCGCCGGATACAGCAGGTAGACCAGCGCGAACCCGAGCGCTGCCCGCGGCGCGGCGAGGTGCTTGCGAGCAAGCAGGTAGACGGGATACGCGCCGCTTGCGACCGCCAGGGCTTGCGCGACGAGCAGCAGGTCGGGGCTCGGCCAGACCCACCACAGCGGCCCGAAGACGGCGAGGATCGGATCGACGTGCGCGGCCAGCCGCGAGATCTGCTCGCCGTGCAGGTTCGTCATCTGCAGCACGTCGCCGTGAGCCGTCGACCAGACCGCCTGGACCATGTTGCCGAGGTCGAAGCGGCCCGTTGCGAACGCGTCGTGTCGCAGGACCGAAAGCGCGGCGTACCCTGCCCCGAACGCCGCCATCGCGGCGAAGACGGCTGGGCGCGCTCTCACACGAGCTCCTCGATCAGACCGCGCCAGCGCGGGCCGAGCACGGCTTCGCTCGCGTTCCTTTCGTAGGCGGCGCGGCCGCCGGCGGCGATCCGGCGTGCAAGCTCGGCGTCCTCGGCCAGCCGGCGGACGGCGTCGGCGAGCGCGGCCGGATCCCCGGCAGGCACGAGCAACGCGCTCTCGCCGTCAGCGAGAAGCTCGCGCGCAGCGGGCGTGTCCGATGTGACGAGCGGCGTGCCGCAGGCCAGTGCCTGGAACGCCTTGTTCGGAATCACGCGTTGGGCTTTCTCCGTCGCGCCGAAGATCCCGAGCGCGCACCCGGCCGCATGCAATTCGTGCGGCAATCGCTCGTATTCCACCCAGGCGACGTGCTCGACGTTGGCCGGTCGTCCGGCCAGCAGCCGCTGGAGCTGTCCGCTGCCCACCACGCGGAACACGATGTCCGGCGCGCGCCTCGCCGCTTCGAGGATCGTGTCGACGCCTTGCAGCGGGATGAGCTTGCCGACGAACAGCGCGGTGAACTGCTGCGGGGGCCGCCATCCCGGTGTGAACAGGCGGTCTTCCGCGCCGACGAAGCACACCGCCATGTCGTTGCGTCCGGTGAGCTGCGCGAGGAACTGCGCATGCACCTCGGTGTCTGCGACGACGAGGTCGGCTGCGCGGAACGCGCTGCGGTCGATGCGCTCGAGCGCGCGCGCGGCGAGCGACCCACGCCTGAAGCGGCCACGGTCGGCGACGAGTGTGTCGGCGAGCGACACGAGCGGGTTGAACACGACCGGGCGCCCGCGCGCCGCCGACCGCGCGGCGGGAAGGTCGAGGTGCCCGGGATACCCGACGATGTACGCGTCGGAGTCACCCCGCCGCCGCGTGAGGAGCTGCACCTCGGCTGCGGCGAGACGCAGCGCGCGTCGCGGGCCCGCGCGCCAGCCGTCGCGGAGGTCGTCCCAGACGTCGACATGCTCTTCGTGCACCGCGACGCCGGCGCCCCGCAGGCACGAGATCACCTGCGCGTTGCGCGGATACGCACGCTCATACGTGCCGAAGTAGGAGACTCTCAAGGTCGAGCAGGCGGTGGGCGATCCGCCAACGCGGCGCCTCAGGAGAGGACTTCGTCGACGAGCAGCTCGGCGCGGTCGCGCTCACCCGCGCGTTCCTCGTGGTGGCTGGTGATCATCTCGCTGATCAGTCCGAGCGAGAAGAACTGCAGGCCGATCACCACGAGCAGCACACCGAGCATCAGGAGCGGGCGGTGGCCGATCGCGTGTCCGAGCGTCTTGAGCACGGTCAGGTAGATGAGGATCGCCGTCCCGAACGCACCGAGGATCAGGCCGAGGCCGCCGAAGAGATGCAGCGGCCGGTGCCGGTAGCGCCCGATGAAGGAGACGGTCAACAAGTCGAGGAACCCGCGGAGGTAGCGCTCGACGCCGTAACGGGAGCGCCCGTGCTCGCGCGGGCGATGATTGACCGGCAGCTCGGCGATGCGGAAGCCGCGGTAGTGGGCGAGCACCGGGATGAAGCGGTGTAGCTCGCCGTAGAGGCGCAAGCCGTGCACGACGTCGGCGCGATAGGCCTTCAGGCCGCAGTTCATGTCGTGCAGGTGCACGCCGGAGAACGCGCTCGTGACGCGGTTGAAGATGCGGGAGAGCACGCGGCGGGAGAGCGGATCGCGCCGGCGCTGCTTCCAACCCGACACGAGGTCGAAACCCTCGTCGAGCTTCGCGAGCAACCGTGGGATCTCGGCCGGGTCGTCTTGCAGGTCGCCGTCGATCGTGACGACGGTCTCCCCGCGGGCTTGGTCGAACCCGGCCACCAGCGCGGCGGCTTTGCCGAAGTTGCGGCGGAGCCGCACCACGCGCACGTTGTCCGCGTCGTTGTGCAGGCGTGTCAGCGCCGCGAAGGTTCCGTCGGTCGAGCCGTCGTCGACGAAGATCGCCTCCCACGGGGCCGCGAGCGGCTCCAAAGCTGACCTCAGCTCGTCGTACAGGAGCGCGATGCTGCGCTCCTCGTTGTGCACCGGGACAACGACGGAGATCACGGCTGCGAGGTTACCGCGGCGGTACGCTGCGCGGCGGGATGCCGGAGCTGCTCTCGCTCGCGGAGGCGCAGGCGCGCGTGCTCGAGCGAGTGACGCCGCTCGAGAGCGAGACCGTCGCGGTGGCCGACGCGGCCGGTCGTGTGCTCGCGGAGGAGGCGCGCGCACGCGTCGACCTGCCGCCGTTCCCGAGCTCGGCAATGGACGGCTTCGCCGTTCGCTCGGCCGACACTCCGGGACGGCTGCCGGTCGTGGCGCGCATCGCCGCCGGGCGGCCGTCGCCGCGTGCGCTCGGTCCCGGCGAGGCGATGGCGATCGCGACGGGCGGCGTTGTCCCGAGTGGAGCGGATGCCGTCATACCCATCGAGTATGTTGTCGAGAATGACAACGAAGTCGAGATCGCGACAGCCGTCGTCAGTGCTGACAACGTTCGTCCGCGTGGCGGCGACGTGGCACGCGGCGACGTCGTCGTGGCGCGCGGCGCGCAACTGGGCGCGGCGCAGCTCGGCGCGCTGGCGGCGGCCGGCGTCCCGGAGGTTGCGTGCGCCCGCCGTCCGCGGATTGCGCTGCTTGCGACCGGAAGCGAGCTTCGCGGGCCGGGTGAGGACCTCGGGCCCGGCGAGATCTACGAGGCGAACGGCGTCTTGTTGGCGGCCGCGCTCGCCTCCGCCGGCGCGGACGTAGAGACGCTTCCGGCCGTCGCCGACGACGAGGGCGCGCATCGCGCTGCGCTCCAGCGCGGTCTGGGTGCCGACGTGCTCGTGACCTCCGGCGGAGTATCCGTCGGTCCTCACGACCTCGTACGCGGTCTCCTGCGCGAGCTCGGCGTCGAGGAGGTGTTCTGGGGTGTGGCGCTCAAGCCCGGCAAGCCGCTCGCCTTTGGGGTGCGTGCACGCACGCTCGTCTTCGGGCTGCCCGGAAATCCCGTGTCGTCGCTGGTCGGCTGCGTTGTGTTCGTCCGCCCTGCCGTGCTCGCGCTCCAGGGTGCGGCGCAGCCTGGACCGGTGTACTACGAGGGCCGGCTTGCCGTCGACGTTCGCCGCAATGCCCAACGCGACGAGTTCCTGCGCGCCCGCGCGCGCGCCACTGAGGACGGGGTCGTGCTCGAGCCGGTCTCGGGCCAGGATTCGCACATGATCGTGCGCGCGGCCCTTGCAGACGCGTTGGTGTTCGCGCCGCGAGGTGACGGTGCCCTGCAGGCCGGCGAGCGCGTCCGCTACCTCTCGCTTGCCTGAGCCAAAGCGCTGACGTCGTACGCCGCAGCGCCGCGCGGCTCCACCCGAATCAGTCGCGCATACGCGATGTAGCGGTGCGAGGCGAAGAAGCGTGGATGGCACGCCTGCAGCTCGACGAGCTCGTGACGCGGCGAGCGCAGAACCGAGAGATCCGTCGACTTGACGATCCGGTGGCGGAAGACGCTGTAGATGAACGTGCCGTACGGCAGCTCGAGCGTGACGCGGTCACCCTTGCGGAGCGAGTCGATGTGCGAGAACGGTGCGAGGTACGTCGTGCGATGTCCGGCGATGTAGACGAGACGGTTCTCGCCGGGCATGAACGTCCGCAGGTCCCGGCCGGGGCCTTTCTTGAGCGTGCCGTGGTCGGTGCCGTTGACGAAGACCATGTTCACTCCCATCCGCGGCACGCGGATGCGCCCGATCGGCTCGCCGCGCCTCGAGGCCAGCCGGTAGCGCTTCGCCTCGCGCGCGATGCTGCGCTGTTCGGCCGCGAGCGAGACGTGCGCGATCGGCGCACTGAACGCTTCGAATCGTTTGTCGTACTGCGACGTGAGCTGGTGCTGGCGCCATTTTGTATACAAACCTGTAAACGGATCCTGCCAAAGCCAGACCGTCGCGGCCCACACGAGCGTGAGGACGCCGACCGCGATCAGGACCGTCCCGAACATGCGGAGTGGCCGTCGCATCAGCCTTCCAACGCTTCTTCAGCGTCACCGGGTGCGCCGCGGCGGCGGCGGTTCCTGACGGCAAGGTACGTCCCGCGCGCCACCCGCTTGACGGGCCCGCGTGGCGGCAGCTCCTCGGCGGCCGGGTACGGGGCGTATCGGCGAACGGCGAGCGCCGCGAGCTGCGCGCTTCCCGCGAGCCACACGACGAGCAGCGGCAAGATGACGAAGGGCGTGTACCCGACGACGCGGAGCTCGGCGAGGTACCACGGCGCGTCCCAACTGAGGCCGTAGCGCCCGGCGAACTCGCCGATCAGCAGCGCCGGACCGGCGAGACCGACGGCGAAGACTGCGAGCCGGAGCGCCGCGGCGTTGCCGCGTAGTTGCGGCAGCCACAGCCAGGCATGCAGCGAGGGCAACAGAAAGAGCAGCGCGTACGGGTTCGTCGCGACGAAGAGCAGCGACAGCGCGGCCAGCGCCAGCAGCGCAGCCGTATGTCCCGCGAGCTCGTCCTCGGCGGTCGGCGGCCGTCGCGGTAGCAGGCGTTCCCGCGTGATCAGCCACCCGGCGAGCGCGAAGATCGCGAGCACGAGCAGAGCGCCCGCGGGCCAGTTGCTGGCGGCGCTGCTGTGCAGGTTGACGGGCCGTGGGTCGCCGTCGGGCCAGGCGCCGAGGAGGTCGAACAGGAAGAAGAGCCCAACGACCCAGGCCCAGAAGCCGAGCCGGCTGCGGAGTGCCCGCAGCGCGGGCGCGAGCGCGATGCGGCGTCGGCGGCAGCGCGCGAACAGATCGACGGCCGCGGCGAGGAACGGGAGGAGGCAGGCGATCAGCACGAGCGCGATCGCCCAGCCACGAATCAGGCGCGCGTCGAGGTACACGAAGCTGGACGTTCCTTGCGCAAACTCGAGGCCTTCGTCGAGCGTGCCGAGCAGGTCTTGCGCCGAGCGGCCGACCTGGGTCAGCTTGTCCGCGCGCAGCCGGTTGGTCGTGTCGGCGACTGGATCCGGCGGGTTGTCGCCCGCCGTCGTGACGGTGATCGCGCCGATGCCGTGCGCAATGAACGGGGCCTGTTCGTAGAGCGAGAACGGGAAGCCGAGGTCGACGAGCTGCCGCAACAGAGTCGGCCGTTCCGGGCGCCGGCCGGTCTGCGCGGCGATCCGGGCCGCAGCGGTCTCGACGAGAATTCCGGATGGAGTGCGCGGCGTGTCGCCGGCGAGCTCGAGGCGCACCGGCCCTCTGCCTCCGACCGAGTCGAGGTTGATGACGGCCGCGACGTCGTGGCGAAGTGGCGAGTGCGCCGCGAACCAGGCTGCGCCGAGGCCGCCGAAGGCGCCACCGTCGGTGGAGACGAACAGGATCGTGTGATTCGGGCGAAGCGAGCCGGCGGGGAAGCCGGGCGGCGCGCCGTACGCGCGCGCGAGCTGGATCAGCATCGCTGTCCCCGACGCATTGTCGTTCGCGCCGGGCCCGCGACCATCGTTGTCGCGGTGGGCCATCACGACGAGAGTGCGCGGCGACCGGCCGACGGCCTCAGCGACGAGGTTCTGCATCTGCACGCGACCGTGGCCCGGGATGACGCCGCTGAAGCTCTCCGTCCGTACCGGCAATCCGTACGGGCTCAGCTGGTCGCGGAACCAGTCCGCGGCCGCGAGCTGGCCGGGAAACCGGTTCGGGTACTTGTCGACGAGCTCACCCGCTAACTCCTTGGTCGCCGGCCCGTCGAACTCGGGCAGGAAAGCACGCGGAAGCGGCGTCGGACGCGCGACGCTGAAGGCGGCGACGAGCAGTGGCAGGCCGACGAGCAACCACGTACCGCGATAGAGACGCCCGTTGACCGGTCGCTCGACCGAGCCGGGGCGCGCCCGGCGCCGCTCGGTCGGGGGCGGAACGGAGGCCATCCGGGGCTATAGTAGGTCGCGTATCACCTGGTACAGGCCGCCGGCAGGCACCCGCGACAGCCGAGCCGACATGCCCGATTCCTCGACCATCCTGCTCGTCGACGACGAGGACTCCGTTCAGCAGCTCCTCGCGTACCCGCTCGAACGCGAGGGCTTTCGCGTACTCCAGGCACGCGACGGCGAGGAGGCGCTCCAGCGCTTCGCGGCCGAGCACGTCGACCTCGTCGTCCTCGACCTGATGCTGCCGAAGCTCGACGGCTTGGAGGTCTGCAAGCGCCTGCGCGCCGAGAGCGAGGTGCCGATCATCATGCTGACCGCTCGCGACGACGAGCTCGACAAGGTGCTCGGCCTCGAGCTCGGCGCCGACGACTACATCACGAAGCCCTTCTCGATCCGGGAGTTTCGGAGTCGCGTTCGCGCACTCCTGCGCCGTGCGGCTGTCTCGCGGCAGGTCGACGAGGACGGCGAGCTGATCTCGGCCGAAGGCTTGACGATCGACCTCGCCCGACGAGTGGTCGAGGTCGGAGGCAATCGGGTGCAGCTCACATACGTGGAGTTCGAGCTCCTGCGCATCCTCGCCTCGCATCCGGGCCGCGTGTATAGCCGCCGGATGCTTCTCGAAGCTCTCTGGGGCGGCGCCGACTACCGGGAGCCGAGGACGATCGACGTGCACGTGCGGCATCTCCGCGAGAAGCTCGAACCGGACCCGGCTGAACCTGAGTACATCCTGACCGTGCGCGGCGTTGGCTACCGGTTCC
>JBJMJL010000082.1:0-3018 GCA_045806365.1 Gaiellaceae bacterium | reverse complement strand
CGACGTATGGGCGCAGCCGCTGCGCGTATGCCTCCAGGCGCTCGGCCAGCTCCTCGAGCTCGAGCGGCTCGACACCGTAGACACGCTCGAGCCAGACGTTCTTCTCTACGAGCGCGACCTCGATTTTCTGGCGGAGGATCTTCGGGTCGAGGACGTCCTGCACGCGGATCCCGAGCCGTGCAGCCTTGTCGGCGTAGCAGGGGCCGATCCCACGACGCGTCGTCCCGATCTGCAGCTTGCCGAGCCGGCGCTCCGACGCCCGGTCGAGTGCGACGTGCCACGGCATGATCAGGTGTGCCTCGCCGGAGACATGCACGTCGGCGGTCGAGCAGCCGCGCGCCTCGAGCTCGTCGACCTCGCCGAGAAAGACCTCGGGGTCGAGCACGCACCCGGCGCCGATGACGCAGGTCTTGCCGCGGATCACGCCGCTCGGGATCTGCCGGATCTTGTACGTGTCGTCGCCGACCACGATCGTGTGGCCCGCGTTGGGGCCGCCCTGGTAGCGGCAGACGATGTCGGAGTCGAGCGCCAGCAGGTCGACGATCTTGCCCTTTCCTTCGTCTCCCCATTGCGCACCGACGATCACGGTCGCGGGCACGTCGAAAGAGTCTGCCAGAGTGGCCCGATGTCGATTCCGGTCGCGCTGCTCCTCCTCGCGGGAGCGTTCACGCTGACCGTCGCGTCGAGCGTCGTGCTCGCGCGCGAGCTCGATCGGATCGGCGAGCGGCTCGGCTTCTCCGAGGCGCTGCTCGGCATCGTCACGGCGCTCGGCGCCGACGCACCGGAGATCGCGTCGGCGGTCGCGGCGATCCTGGCCGGACACGAGGACACCGGTGTCGGCGTCGTCGTCGGCTCGAACGTCTTCAACATCGCTGGGCTGCTGGGCATCTCGGCTCTGCTCGCAGGGCCGGTGCGCATCCACAAACACGGGCTCGCGCTCACGGGCGGCGTCGCGGTCGCGGTTGCCCTGATCGGGGCGCTCCTCGCAGTGGGCGTGTTGCCCGGCGTGGCGAGTCTCCTGCTTGTACTGCTCGTCCTCGCCCCCTATGTCGTCGTGTCGGCGCTGCACTCGCGTTCGCGCGCGCGGCTGCCGGCGTTCCTGCGCGAAGCAGTCGCGGAGGAGCAGCAGGACGCCCGCCGCGACGAATTCGCGCGGCCGGCTTCCGGCCTGGACGCGCTCGCAGTGGTGCCGGCGCTCGCGGCCGTGGTCGGCGGCGCCTACGGCATGGTCGCCGCGGCGCAGTCGCTCGCCGATCGCTGGGACGTCTCGGACGTCGTCTTGGGTGCGCTCGTCCTTGCCGCACTGACCAGCATTCCGAACCTCATCGCGGCTGTGCGGCTGGCACTGCACGGGCGCGGCGCTGCGTGCGTGAGCGAGTCGCTCAACTCGAACAACGCGAACGTCCTCGTGGGGCTGTGCGTGCCGGCCTTGATCCTCGGTATCGGCTCGGCGTCGGGGATCGAGATCTTCGCGGCGTGGTGGATGGTCGGGATGACCGCCCTAGCCGTCGGGCTCGGATTCGGCGGCGGTCTCACGCGCCGGGAGGGCACTGTGATCGTGGCGCTCTACGTCGTGTTCGCGGTCGTGCTCGCGTCGAGCTAGCGCCCGTCGCGCTCGACGCGGATCTGATGGCCACGCGGGCAGGCGATCGTGCCCCGCATGTGATCGAGCGACATCGTCGCCTGCACCGACGGGAACGGCGCGCCGTCCTCGGCGCAGCGATCGCAGACGACGGTGAAGCCCGCGACGGCCGGCGAGATCCAGACCACCTGCTCGGTGAGGACCCAGCTCGCCACTATGCGGCCAGGTCCGCGAACTTCGCGTAGCGCTTCAGGAAGGACAACCTCTCGACGCCGGTCGGGCCGTTGCGGTGCTTCGAGAGGATGATCTCCGCGAGGCCCTGCTGGTCGGTCTCCTCGTTGTAGTACTCGTCGCGGTACACGAACATGACGAGGTCGGCGTCCTGCTCGATCGAGCCGGACTCGCGCAGATCGGACAGGATCGGACGCTTGTCGTGGCGCTGCTCGACCGCGCGCGAGAGCTGCGACATCGCGAGGATCGGAACGTCGAGGTCGCGGGCGAGCACCTTGAGGTTGCGCGAGATCTGCGACACCTCCTGCACGCGGTTCTCCGCGTTCGTCCCCGAGGTCATGAGCTGCAGGTAGTCGACGATGATGAGCCCGAGCTCGGGGTGCTTCTGCTTCAGGCGGCGCGCCTTGGAGCGGATCTCCATCATCGTGATGGAGCCCGTGTCGTCCACGTAGATGGGGGCCTTGGCCAGCTTGTCGCAGGCCGCCGTCAGCCGGGGCCAGTCGTCGGCCGCGAGCTTGCCGGTGCGGAGGCGCTGCGATTCGACCTTCGCCTCGCTGCACATGAGGCGCTGTGTCACCTCCGACTTCGACATCTCGAGCGTGAAGAGCGCGACCGGCACCCCCCTGCGCACGCCCAGGTTCGCGGCCATGCAGAGCCCGAGCGCGGATTTCCCCATGCTCGGCCGGGCGGCGACGATGATGAGGTTCCCCTCCTGGAAGCCCGACGTGATGCGGTCGATGTCGCGGAAGCCCGACGGGACGCCGGTGACGTCTGCGCCCGACTCGTAGAGCGCGGTGATCCGCTCGAAGCTCTCCTTCAGGAGTTCCTCGATGTGGCTGAACTCGCCGCGGGCGCGCTGCTGCGAGAGGTCGAAGACGATCTGCTCGGCCTTGTCGACGAGCTCGGTCGTCTCGCCCGGGCGGTCCCAGCCGAGCTGTGCGATGTCGCCGCCGGCCCGGATCAGCCCGCGGAGCGTCGCCGTCTCGCGGACGATTTGCGCGTAGTGGTGGGCGTTCGCGGTCGCGGGTGCGAGCGAGGCCAGCTCGTGGATCCGGAACTTGCCGCCGACGTTCTCGAGCTCGCTGCGCTCGTCGAGCTCGTCGGCCAGGGTGATCGCGTCGACTGGCTCGCCCTTCGCGTAGAGCCCGAGCGCCGCGCGGTAGATCTTCGCGTGGCTCTCCCGGTAGAACTCGCGCCCGTCGGTC
>JBJMJL010000081.1:0-11795 GCA_045806365.1 Gaiellaceae bacterium | reverse complement strand
AGCGTGCGCGCGCGTCGCTGGATGCGACTGAGATTACGCCGAGCGAGCCGCTCGAGCCGCTCGACCAGGAGCAGCACAAGTTGCTGCAGCGCTACATGGACGCGTTCCAGCGGTACGACATGCAGGCGCTCACGTCGCTGCTGCACGATGACGCGAAGCAGACGATGCCGCCGTACGAGCTCTGGCTGCAGGGCCGCGCCGAGATCCTGCGCTTCTGGCAGGGCCCCGGCGCGCCGTGTCGCGGCTCGCTGCTGATCCCGACCGTCGCGAACGGCCTGCCGGCCTTCGCCCAGTACCGCCCGAGCGGACCGGACGGGGCGTACGAGCCGTGGGCGCTGCAGGTGCTCGAGCTGTCAGGCGGCCGGATCGTCGGGTTCAACGCGTTTCTCGACACCGACACCCTGTTCCCGCTCTTCGACCTGCCGCTCAGGCCGCAGTAGGACGTCCTCCAGCCCGACGAAGGCGATGAGCTCCTCGAGCGCAGGCGAGGCATTGGTGAAGCGCGGATGCGCGCCGGCGCGCCGCGCGTTCACGCACGCGCGGGCCATCGCGCCGACGGTTGCCAGGTCCGTCGCGCGGACGTGGCCGGCATCGCAGTCCACGACCCATAGACGAGGATGACGGACGAAACTCATCGCAGGCGCTGGCTCGCCGTCTACGTCATCTGCGTCGCCGACCTGATGATCGTGCTCGACTCGACGATCGTGAACGTCGCGTTGCCCTCGATCCGCAGCGACCTCGGCTTCTCGGAGGCTTCGCTCGCGTGGGTCGTGAACGCGTATCTGCTCACGTTCGGCGGCTTCCTGCTGCTGGCCGGCCGTTTCGGCGATCTTTTCGGGCAGCGCCGGCTGTTCCTGATCGGCATCGCCGAGTTCACGGTTGCGTCCCTTCTGTGCGGGCTCGCGAGCTCCGAGGCGTTCCTCGTCGCGGCGCGCGCCGTGCAGGGAATCGGCGGGGCGATCGTGTCGGCGATCGCGCTGTCGCTGGTGATGATCCTGTTCACCGAGACCGGTGAGCGCGCCAAGGCGATGGGAATCATCGGCTTCGTGCTGTCGGGAGGCGGGACGGCGGGCGTCCTGCTCGGCGGAACGCTCACCGACCTGCTCAGCTGGCACTGGATCTTCCTCGTCAACATCCCGGTCGGGATTGCGGCGTTTGTGCTCTGCCGCGTGCTGATCCCGGCGGACCAGCCCGCGCAGCGCGGCAGCATCGACGTCGCGGGGGCGGTGACGGTGACCGCGTCGCTGATGATCGCCGTCTACGCGATCGTGAACGGCAACGACAAGGGCTGGACGTCCGCACAGACACTGGGGCTGCTCGCCGCCGCCGCCGGGCTGATGGTGAGCTTCGTCTTCATCGAGTCCCGCGCGAAGGCGCCGTTGATGCCGTTGGGCATCTGGCGGATCCGCAACGTCACGAGCGCGAACGTCACGGGGATGCTGCTCGCCGGCGCGATGTTCGCGTGGTTCTTCCTCTCGGCGTTGTACCTCCAGCGTGTGCTCGGGTACTCCGCGCTGGAGGTCGGCCTGGCGTTCCTGCCTGGCACGCTCGTGTGGGGCGCGGCGTCGCTGTTCCTGTCGAGCATGCTCGTCATACGGTTCGGGATCAAGCCGCCGCTGCTCGCGGGGCTCGCCTGTTACCTCGTCGCGCTCCTGCTCTTCGCGCGCGCGCCGGTCGACGGCAGCTACTGGGTCGACGTGTTTCCCGCCATGCTGATTCTCGGGATCGGCGGCGGGATCACGTTCAACCCGATCCTGATGGCGGCGATGAGCGGCGTCGCCCCGACCGAGGCGGGTCTCGCTTCAGGGGTCGTCAACACCTCGTTCATGATGGGCGGCGCGCTCGGGCTGGCGATCCTCGCGAGCGCCGCGGCGTCGCGGACGGAAAGCCTCTCTGCCTCGGGGCACGGCGACCTCGCGGCGCTCACCGGCGGCTACCACCTCGCTTTCGCCATCGGTGCCGCATTCGCGGTGCTTGCCGGCGTCGTCGCGGCGACGCTGATACGGGCCGAACCGGCGACCGCACCGCATGCCGCGGAAGGCATGCCCGCCCCGGCGGATTAGCTCACCGCGTGACGCGGTAGCGCAGGTGGGTCGCGTGCGGCGAATCGATGACGTGCTCCAGTTCCAGCTGCATCGGCTGCGCACCCTCGAATAGCCGGACGCCGCCGCCGAGCAGGACGGGCGCGAGATGGATGTTCAGCTCGTCGAGCAGCCCGGCGTCGAGGAACTGCCGAATGACGGAGGCGCCGCCGCCGAGCTGCACATCCTTCCCCCCGGCGGCTTCGCGCGCCTGCGCGAGCGCCGCCTCGGGCCCGTCCGTGACGAAGACGTACGACGTGCCGCCGCCCTTCTCGACGGTGTCGCGCGCGTGGTGCGTGAGCACGAAGACCGGCGAGTGGAAGGGCGGCTCGTCGCCCCACCAGCCGCCGGCGTTCGGATCGTCCTCCCAGCGGCCCGATCCGCCGCTGAACATCCGCCGTCCCATCACGACCGCGCCGCTGCGCTCGAGCCACTCGCGTATGACGTCGTCGTCGGGCCCGGTCTCGCCGCCTTCCATGCCGTGGGTCTCGCGGAATGCCTTCACGCGTAACGCCCACTCGTGCAGCTGCTCGCCGCCGCGGCCCAGCGGCTCCTCGAGGGTCGGCTCGGGGCCGGCGACGTAGCCGTCCAGCGACATCGAGATGTTGCAGCTGACCATCACGCGCGCCTGTAGATGAGGATCGCGACACCGTCTCCGACGATCTTCGAGTCGGCGAGCTGGAGCCGCTTCTTGTCGCTCGTCGCGCCGAAGAGGCGCTTGCCCTCGCCGAGCACGACAGGAAAGACCATCAGCCGCAGCTCGTCGACGAGATCCTGCTCGAGCAACCCCTGCACGAGCTGCGCACTGCCGTGCACGACGAGGTCGCCGTCGACTTCGTCCTTCGCCTTCTTCGCGTCGTCGAGGCTGCGCAACACCGTCGTGTTCGTCCACTCGGGCTTGTCCAGCGTCGAGGAGACGACGTACTTCGGCATCGAGTTGAACTTCTCGGCGAACTCACCTTCGCGCGACGGCCACGCCGCGGCGAAGCCCTCGTAGGTGCGTCGTCCGAGCAACAGCGCGGCCGACGACATCGTCTCGTCCAGCTTGAACGTGTTGCCGTCGTCGCCGCGCTCGATCTCGAACGTCCAGCCGTCGTGGCGAAAACCCTCGCCTCCGCCCGGCGCCTCCATCACGCCGTCGAGCGAGACGAACTCGGTTACGACGATCTGTCCCATGATTCCTCCTCAGGTTGGCAGGTCTTGCACTTTGGACGTTCCGTTTCGGCAAAACTCATCGCAGGGTGGCGCCGCTGGCGCGTTGAGACGTCCTGTGCGAACATCTGTTCGTGTCGGAGGCGACGATTCTCCATGCCGACGCCGACTCGTTCTACGCCTCGGTCGAGCAGCGTGACGATCCACGGCTGCGTGGCCGGCCGGTAATCGTCGGCGCCGGCGTCGTGCTCGCGGCGAGCTACGAGGCGAAGGCGTACGGCATCCGGACGGCGATGGGCGGGCGGACTGCGCGGCGGCTCTGTCCGGACGCGGTCGTGGTGTCGCCGCGCATGTCCGCCTACGCCGAGGCGAGCAAGGCGCTCTACCGCGTCTTCGAGGATGCGTCGCCGGTCGTCGAGGGACTGTCGATCGACGAGGCGTTCCTCGACGTTCGCGGCATGCGACGCCTCGCGGGCAGCCCGGCGGACATCGCCGCCCGGTTGCGCCGCGACGTGCGGGAGCGCGTGGGCCTGCCGGTCACCGTCGGTGTCGCGCGCACGAAGTTCCTGGCGAAGGTCGCGCGCGGGGTGGCGAAGCCGGACGGGCTGCTGATCGTCCCGCCCAACCGGGAGCTGACGTTCCTGCATGCGCTGCCCGTCGAACGACTCTGGGGCGTCGGCGAGGTCACGGCGGCGAAGCTCCACGCGCTCGGCATCGCGAACGTCGCGCAGATCGCTGCCCTGAGCGAGGGCGCGCTCGTCGCGCTGCTCGGCCGTGCGACCGGACGCCAGCTGAACGCGCTCGCGCACAACCGCGATCCGCGCCCGGTCGTGCCGCGCCGACGGCGCGGGTCGATCGGATCGCAGTGCGCGCTCGGCCGGGGACGCCGGTCGCCAGACGACATCGACGCCGTTCTGCTCGGTCTCGTCGATCGCGTCACGCGGCGGCTGCGTGCTGCGCATCGCGTCGGCCGCACCGTCGTTCTGCGGCTTCGCTTCGACGATTTCTCTCGCGCGACACGTTCGGCGACGCTCGCCCGGCCGACGGGCGAGACGAAGGTCGTGCTGGACACGGCGCGCGCACTGCTGGCGACGGCGATGCCGCTGATCGAGCGCCAGGGCCTGACGCTCATCGGCGTCGCGGTCGCGAACCTTCAGAACGACGCTCCGGCGCAGCTCCTGCTGCCGTTCGAGGGCGGGGGCATCGCGCTCGACCTCGCCGTTGACGAGATACGCGGCCGGTTCGGCCTCGACGCGATCACGCGCGCAGCGCTGCTCGGGCGTCACACTGGGCTGACCGTGCCATTGCTCCCCGACTGAACGTGACACTGCTCGCCGAGCTCGTCGCCGTGTCGAACGACGTCGCCGGTGCGAGCGCGCGGTCCCAGAAGATCGCCGCGCTCGCCGCGTTCTTGCGCAGCCTCGAGCCCGACGAGGTAGCGATCGCGGCGGGACTGCTCTCCGGCGTCCCGCGCCAGGGCCGGGTCGGCGTCGGCTACTCGACGATCTATGCCGTCGAGGTCGCGGCCGCCGCCGAGCCGACGCTCGCGATCGCCGACCTCGACCGCGCGATCTCCGAGATCCACGCCGCGACCGGCAGCGGGTCGGCGAAGCGGCGGTTCGAGCTGCTCGAGGCGTTGTTCGTGCGCGCGACCGCCGACGAAGCGGCCTTCATCCGGCGTTTGTTCAGGGGCGAGCTGCGGCAGGGCGCGCTCGCAGGCCTCATGGCAGACGCGATTGCGAAGGCTGCCGCCGTCCCACCGGACCTGACGCGGCGCGCGCTAATGCTGTCCGGCGACCTCACGCGCACCGCTGCGCTGGCACTTTCAGCCGGCGAGGACGGTCTGCGCGGCGTCGGGTTCGAGATCTTCCGGCCCGTCTTCCCGATGCTCGCATCGACCGCGGAAACCGTCGGCGACGCCCTATCGGGCTTCGAGCTCGCGTCCGTCGAGTGGAAGCTCGACGGAATCCGGATCCAGATCCACCGGCGCGCGGACCAGATCCGCGTGTACACGCGCAATCTCAACGACATCACCGACGCGCTGCCGAGAACCGCTGAGGCAGCGCGCTCGCTGCCGGTGCGGCAGGCGGTGCTCGACGGCGAATCGCTCGGCGGCGAAACGTTCCTCTTCGACCTGCTGCACCTCGACGGCGAGGACTTGCTCGACGCTCCGCTGCGTGAGCGCTCCGAGCGTCTCGCGGCGCTTTCCCCGCAGCTGAAGGTCCCGGCCGAGCTGACGGCCGATCCGGCCGCCGCGCAGCGCGTGCTCGACGACGCGCTCGCGGCCGGACACGAAGGCGTCGTCGTCAAGGACGCTGAATCGCTCTACGCCGCCGGCCGTCGCGGCAAGGCGTGGCGCAAGGTGAAGCCGTCGCGCACGTACGAACTCGTCGTGCTCGGCGCGGAGTGGGGGCACGGCCGCCGCCGCGGCCGCCTCTCGAATCTCCATCTCGGCGCGCGCGACGCTCGTACGGGTGAGTTCGTGATGGTCGGCAAGACGTTCAAGGGTCTGACCGACGAGCTGCTCGAGTGGCAGACGCAGCAGCTGCTCGCGCGCGAGCGCGAGCGACGCGGCATCGCTGTGTTCGTACGACCTGAGCTCGTCGTCGAGATTGCGCTCGAAGGCGTGCACACGTCGACGCGCTATCCCGGCGGCATCGCCTTGCGCTTCGCCCGCGTCAAGCGCTACCGGCCCGACAAGGATGCGGCCGAAACGGACACGATCGACGAGCTCCGAGTGTTGCTCCGCTAGCGGTCCGCGAGCGCGACGCGCAGTCCCTAGGGGTTCGGAATCCGGCCGACGCGGGTATGCGGGATCGCTAGTGAGGAAGCTGGCCTCTTCACTCGTCGTCGCCGCGGCACTCGCCGTCGCAGGCGCGGCGCCCGGCGTCGCCCGCGCGGTCGCCGAGCCGCCGCTGGCCGCGTCGAGCAACGTCCACCTGCTGACGCACATTCCGGGCACGGCCGCCGGGATGAACTTCAGCGGCCACTACGCGTATGTCAGCGGCTGGACCGGCATCACCGTGCTCGACAT
The DNA here is from genome assembly GCA_045806365.1 of Gaiellaceae bacterium. Taxonomy (GTDB): domain Bacteria; phylum Actinomycetota; class Thermoleophilia; order Gaiellales; family Gaiellaceae; genus 3-1-20CM-4-69-9. The sequence goes on along the minus strand of JBJMJL010000081.1, from coordinate 5,528 downwards.
CGCCGTCGCCTCGGCGCCGCAGGTCGTCGGAGTGGTGCCGCTGCCGCACTTCGAGAACGAGGACATCGACCTTTGCGGCACGACGCTGGTCGTCGTCAACGATCGCGAGGCGAAAGACCTCGGCTCGATCATGTACGTCCTCAGCATCGCCAACCCGGTCGCGCCGGCGATCGTCGCGGTGCTGCCGCTCGGCCTGACCGGCAGCGGTCGCGGCTCTGGCCACATCGCGAACTTCGTCAAGCCGGACTGCACGCAGCTGTGGGTCGACGGCGGCGACCATGTCGAGGTCGTCGACGTGACCGTGCCAAGCGCGCCGCGGTCGCTCGGGAAGTTCGAATCGGCCGCGTCGCTCAGCGCGAACTTCAAGGTGTCGCACGACACCGAGCTCGACAGCACCGGGACGGTGTGGAACGTCGGCGGCGGCGGAGCGGCCGCCTACCGCATCACGGCCGACCCGCTGGCGCCGCAGCTGCTCGGCACGACCGGTGCTGCCGGTGTCAATCCCTCGCCGTACAACGACTTCATCCTCCACAACTCGCAGCGCCGCGGGAAGACGCTGCTGATCACGGAGGAGGATTACATCGACACCGACGAGGTGCCGCCGGGCGGGTGCCGCGGCCAGGGCAAGTTCGAGACGTGGGACGTCTCGCGGCTGAACAAGGGCGCTATCACCCCGCTCGGCACGTGGGAGACCGAATTGAACGGGATGTTCACCGGCGGCGCGGTCGACTCGAAGGCGCCCGTCACCGTGAACTGCTCATCGCACTGGTTCGACGCAAAGGACGGCGTCGCCGCCGTCGGCTGGTACGAGCAGGGCGTGCGCTTCCTCGACTACCGCACGCCGACGGACATCACGCAGGTCGGCTACTACATCCCCGCGAACGGCTCGACGTGGGCGGCGTACTGGTCGCCGACCGATCCGAAGGGTGAGATCGTCTACACCGCCGACGCCTACCGCGGGGTGGACGTGCTGAAGATCGACGGCGGCGGGCTCACGGGCAAGAAGGTCAAGGCGCCGGTGCGAAACGAATGGTTCGGCAGTCCGACGCTCGACTCTGCCTCGTTCCAGTCGTACTCCACGTTCGGCTTCATGTGCCCGTTCCTGAAGCCGGACCTCGCCGCGCCGTAACCGATCCGGTCTACCGGACGCCCGACGACCGCTTCGCGGGCGTTCCAGACTTCCCGTTCGCGCCGCACTACGTCGAGGTCGACGGGCTGCGCATGCATTACCTCGACGAAGGCGCCGGCGAGCCGGTGCTGTTGCTGCACGGCGAGCCGACGTGGGCGTTCCTTTACCGCAAAGTCATCCCTCCGCTCGCGTCACAGGCCCGTGTCGTCGCGCCGGATTACATCGGGTTCGGACGCTCGGACAAGCCGGTCGAGCGGGACTGGTATTCGTACGACGCGCACTACCGCGCGATCGAGCGGTTCGTCGAACAACTCGACCTGCGTGAGCTCACGGTCGTGATGCAGGACTGGGGCGGGCCGATCGGGTTTCGCCTCGCCGTGGCGCAGCCCGAGCGCGTCGCGCGCCTCGTTGTGATGAACACGAACGTCGGCGCCGGGCGCGCGCCGTCCGAGGCGTGGCTGCGCTTCCGCGAAGTCGTCCGTACGAGCGGCGCGGACTTCGATCCTGGGCGCCTGATCCAGACGACGTGCGTGCGCAAGCTCGAGGACGAGGTCGTCGCTGCGTACAACGCGCCGTTCCCGACGCCCGAGTCGAAGGCGGGCGTGCTGATGTTCCCCGAGCTCGTCCCCACCGAGCCGAACCATCCGTCGGCGGCCGCGATGATGGCGGTGCGGGAGGCGCTGCGGAAGTGGGAGCAACCGACGCTGATCCTCTTCGGCGATTCCGACCCGGTGTTCTCGCCGCGTACGGCGGAGAGCCTTGCCGAGCTGATTCCAGGAGCGGAGCCGCCGGAGATCCTGGCCGGCGTTGGCCACTTCGTGCAAGAGGATGCGGGCGAGGAGGTCGGACGCCGGATCGCCGACTGGCTCGGCTGAGGCACCCCCGCCGAGCCGCAAGTCGGTCAGGCGGCGGCTTCGGCCAGTTCCTGCGAGATCTTGCGCATGCGCCCTTCGCGCTGGGCGAACGCCGCGACGATGCGTGGATCGAACTGCTTGCCTGACTGCAGCAGCACCTCGTCGATGGCCGTCTCCCAGCTCATGGCTTGCCGGTACGGCCGCTCGGTCGTCATCGCGTCCATCGCGTCGACGAGCGCGAAGATGCGCGCGGCGATCGGGATGCCCGTGCCCGCGAGCCCGTCGGGATAGCCCGTGCCGTCCCAGCGCTCGTGATGCGAGCGCACGACTTTCAGGCCTTCGCCGTCGAGCAGTGTCACGTTCGAGAGGATCGCCTCGCCGATCACCGTGTGCTGCTCCACGATGCGGCGCTCGGCCGAGGAGAGCGGACCCTCCTTGCCGAGGATGGCGTCCGGAATGCCGACCTTGCCGATGTCGTGGAGGAGAAAGCCGTACTCGACGCTCTGGTCGTCGAGCAGCCGCGGCTCCACGCCGGGAACGAGCTCGGCTGCGTAGCGCTGCACGCGGACCGCGTGCAGGCCCGTTACCGGATCCCTCGCTTCGAGCGCGTCGGCGAGCGCGATCGCCGTCTGCCGGTAGGACTGCTGCAAGAGACGGCGTTGACTGCGCTCGACCGCGAGCAAGCTGCTGAGGTCGCGCGCGTACACGAGGAGCTGCTCCGCGTTCGCGTCGCTCCGCGGCCCGATCTCTATCCCGCCGGGCTCGTCGATTCGGTCGAGCACGCTGACGAGCTCGATCGGACTGAACGGCTTGCGCAGGACGGCGTCTGGACCGCTGTTCCCGACCTCGTCGCGGGTCGTGTCCTGCCCGGTGAGGAGCACGACGTAGGGGGAGCCGTGTCGCTCGTTCCGTTTCAGCTCACGACAGAAGCGCAGGCCGTCCATGCCCGGCAGCGCCACGTCGAGGATGACAACGGACGGCATCCAGAAGCGCGCGACCTGGGCGGCCTCCTCCGCGGATCCTGCCTCCTCGATCAGGAACTCGTCGAGGCCGAGCGTGGTTCGCAGCAGGAGCCGTAGCCCCGGATCGTCGTCCACGATCAGGATCCGGCGCCGGCCGAGCGGGGTCGGCGGCGGCGTGCGCTGCACTTCCGGCACCGGCGGCGCCGGCTCGACGAGGTCGTCGAACCTGCGCTTCATGCCGAAGGAGCGTGCGACGAAGATGCTCAGCACCAGCACGCCCGCAAAGCCGACGAAGAGCCAGATGAGAGTGTTCGACATCCGGCGTCAGCCTCGATTTTTCTGCGGTCGCGTCATCGGCTGGGACGTTGGGCCGATGCGCCGCAGACATGACCCACTCACACTATGGACCAAGAGGCCCGCGGAGGCTAGCGCCGCCCCTTGATTCAGGGATGGTGGACGGCAAAGCGAGGGCCGAAGAGATCAGTGCCGTTTGACGCGACGGTCCGCAGCCGTCGTCTTAGCAGTTGTCCCCCCGCCGCAGTTCTAACCAGTGAGGTCTTACATGTACGGCCATCCGCCGCACACGGGAATCGGTGCGCTCATGCTGACGCTCGTCGCGTCTGCCAAGGGCGGCATCGGCTACCTCGTCCGCATCGTCGCGCACTCGCCGCACTAGGCGCGTGCTCTCCGCCACCGTTCTGATTCCTGCGCACGACGAGGAAGACTCGATCGCAGAGCTCGTGCGCGCGTGCCTGCGCTCCTCGTACCCGATCGACGAGGTGATCGTCGTCGCCGACTCGTGCAGCGACGCGACCGCCGAGCGTGCGCGCGAGGCAGGAGCGCGCGTCGTCGAGGTCGACTGCAAGGACAAGGCATCCGCGCAGAACACCGTCCTGTGGGAGATCGAGAGCGACGCGATCATCGGCTTCGACGGCGACACGCGCCCGGAGCCAGGTTGCATCGAGTTGATGATGCGCGACCTGAACGAGCGTGGCTTCGACGCGACGTGCTCGACGATCCTGCCGCTGCAGCGACGCGGCTTCTTCATCCGCGCGCGCCGCTTCTCGTACGCGCTCGGGCGCAGGTGGTGGCGTCTCTGTCAGGCCCAGGTCGGCCGCATCCAGGTGCTCACCGGGGCGTCGTACGCGTTCAAGACGTCCGTGATCAAAGCCGTCGGCGGCTTCCCGTCCGGGCTCATCTCCGCCGACATGGACGCGACGTGGGCGATGCACGCCGGCGGGTACAAGCTCGGCTACGCCGGGAACGCGACCGCGTTGACCGTGGATCCCGAGAGCTTTCGAGTCTGGCGAGCCCAGATGCGCCGGTGGGCGTCGGGCTACGCCCAGAACATGGCGAAGTACCGCCGGCATCTGCTGCATCCGCGCTCGCTGCTGGTCGTAGGCACGGCGCTGTTCGATCTCGTCTCGCTCTTCTGGTCGTGGGCGTTCTTCGCCTACGTGGTCGGGACGGGACACGGCCGCGCGCTGCTGATGGTCTACGGGTTCTACTTCGCGCTGCACGTCGTGCTGAACATCGCGTTGGTCGCAACCGTCGTCGGGCTCCGAGAGGCGGTCGTCGCGTTCGTGCCCTGGTTCCTCGTCAACTTCTATACGCGTTGGCTCTACATCGCGGCGTTGTTCCGCGAGTGGGTGCTCGGCCGTCACTACGCCTCGTGGACGGGCCGGCAAGGGCGGGCGACCGTGATCACGCCGATGACACGTCGGCGCAAGGTCGGGCTTTCGTGCGTCGCCGCGGCGGCGCTCGGCGCCGCCGCGATCTTCGCTACGGCCGCCTAGATCGACACCTCGCACGCCGGCGCTTCAGTTTTGGGGCCGACTGGACTAGGGTGCTTCGAAACCGGGGAAGGGCGGCATGGGGCGAAAGAACATCTGCGGTGGGTCTGGCGAAGGTCGCCACGAGGCGGCGACGCGCACGTTCGGGAGCCTGCCACTGACGACGTGCCGTTCGCGCGTTGGGTTGTCGTCGCCGACCTGTAGTTGATGAAAGTTGTCGTGACAGGCTCGAGTGGCAAGGCGGGACGTGCAGTCGTCTCGCACCTGCTCGAGCAGGACTACGACGTCCGTGCGGTCGACCTCGTAGCGCCGGCTGAGCCGTCAGCGCCGTTTCTCTTCGCCGACCTCGTCGACTTCGGCCAGGCGCTCGAATGCCTCGCAGGGATGGACGCGGTCGTGCACCTCGCGGCGATTCCCGCGAGCGGCATTCACACCGAGCAGACGACTTTCCGGAAGAATCTGCTCAGCACGTACAACGTGTTCGAGGCCGCGCGCATCATCGGTCTGCAGCGCATCGTCTGGGCGTCGAGCGAGACGATTCTGGGCCTGCCCTTCGAACGCGAGCAGCCGGCGTATGCGCCGATCGACGAGGAACATCCGCCGTATCCGCAGTCCAGCTACGCGCTGTCGAAGCTGCTGGCCGAGGAGCTCGGTCGCCAGTTGCATCGCTGGACCGGCACGCCGCACGTCGCGCTTCGGTTCTCCAACATCATGGAGCCGTCCGATTACGCGCGGTTCCCGTCGTTCTGGGGCGATGCTCGGCTACGCCGCTGGAATCTGTGGGGGTACG